>JAXJRF010000088.1:0-3938 GCA_036310765.1 Frisingicoccus sp. | reverse complement strand
TCTTATCGTCTGTACACTCTGTGCATCCAGCAAAATATACTCACCGGATTTTTCACTCGGAAGAACATCCTGAATATCATGTTCAAATGTATATTGGAACTTCTTATGTCCCCAGTAAGTATACATTTCACAGGACTGTTCATTATAAAAAATCACTTCCTGATCGGATGCACTGACATATTTGTAATCAAAATCAAATGTAAAGGAATTCTTTTTTCTTCCCGAAAAATAATAAGTTTCCACCAGATATTTATCCGGTATTTCGCCTTCTTTGGCCGTCTCTGTATTTTTTGTAACGATTCCCAAAGTCTTGTCTGTCACAAAAATACTTTTCACCTCGGCTGCATATGGCTGATAATTTCTTTCAAAGGCCGTATCTTTAAATCCATAAGTATAAAATCCGTTTTCACCACAGGCAACCACCGTATTTTTATCCGTAAACATTACCTTAGAAAACAGTTCATCATAATTAAAACTTCCCGCAGGCACACTGCTGGTCTCTTTATTTGAAAAATTATAAAAAACCATCTGTGAACCTACTTTACCGCCTTCAAAGACAATATAACTGACCACAAGCCTTGTCCCATCCTCAGAAAGTGCCAATGTCAATGGATATCCTGTTGTTCCGATCGTTGCTTTAATACTGGCAAGGATATCTCCCTTCTTGCTGTAAAGATTGATTTGATTTGCAGAATCATCTGAAAGAACGACAGCCACAACTCCTTGCTTGCTGACACGCAGATCCTGAAGAGGTTTTTCAAGATTCATTTTGCCTTCTAAGCCCTGGTTGCTGAATATATAGACACTGTTTGCCCCCACATCCCCGACAGCAATATAGTCATCACAGGTACTCATCTTCGGTGAATCCATTCCGAAAACCTGATTCCAGATATCTTCACCTTTATTATTGGTAAAGGAAATACCATCCTTACTGTAACAAACGATCCCATCCTCCCGGAAATAATAATTGGCAGACGTATCACTTTTACGATCGACAGAATCAATCACCTCATATTGATGATACGTCCGCAAAAAAATCCAGCACAGGCCTAAAATCAAAACCAATGTTCCGGCAACCACTCCGGCAAAAGCCTTTTTATGTTCCCTGATCCAGCACCTAAGCATCCACATTCGGTATTTTATAATCTCCACTATTTTTTTCATATAAATACGTATTTTTTCCATACCTTATCTACTTTCTAACCTTTATCTCAATGTTATTCAGATACATTGTTCATAGTATAACGCATTTCCCCAAAAATAGCACGTTCTTTTTAAGGCAGCTCCAATACCATGCCCTCATAGATCACATCCGGATCTTCAATACCGTTCATCTCACAGATAATATCCACATAATCCCGGTCATCATATAGACCCAGTGAAATATTGACCAGTGTATCCCCCTTACGCACCGTATAACGTTTGGTTGCTGTCACATTAACTGCCGGTTCGGCCACATCTTCACTGCTTTTTTTATCCTCAAAAGTTTCCAATGGTTTTTCTGCCGGGTTATTTGCTTCGATCGCTCCTTCTACAACCTCAATGGTCAAAGGCTCTTCCTTTGCACCCCCGCTGACCATTTTGAGCCGATCCGGCAAATACAAACGATTTGCAAGAGCCATCCCCACAACAACCAGGGCCATTGCTGCTGCCACCGTTCCTGCCAATACCGGACCTCGATGTTTCTTTTTCGGTTTCTCCTTTCGTTTCGTATAATTCGGAGCATTTACCGGTTTGTTCAGAGCCGCGGCCTCGAAAACCTCTTCACTTCCCCGGCCCTTGCGATTTTCCACCATATAATTCTGCATATCTTCATTACGTTCATAATAAATATAATAGCCTTGCTGCCTTGTTAATTTTCCATTTTCATAAATAAAAAATGCCTCTTCTCTGTCCAGTGGATCCATCAAAAATAAAGTCTTATTATTGCCCGGAAACTGATCCACATGAATTTTCGTTATCTTTTCATTAATGCCCAGCGACTTTCCCGGACGAGTCAGAAACCAGCCGACAATCTCGCTGTTGGAAAAATATTTTCGCATTGTACTGTAAATATCTTCCCATAGATCACTGCGAAATGAAATCTGGTCTTCTTCCACCTCCGCGGCCGGTATACCAACAGCTCCGTTAATAAATGTGAGTTGCATATCCTCCTGTTTTGCATGAAAACCGAGCAGTATGGCTGCACTTTGACGATTTGAATATTCCGATGCCAACTGATTCATATAGGTCACCACATAATCTTCCACGTAAATCTTCCTTTTTTCCTCCGGTAAACCAATCTGACGGATATTCTTCGGTAATTTCAGTTTTTCCTGCCCATTCAACTGACTCATGATTTCAATCATTACCTCACCTTCCCTGAATCGTTCTTCGGAACATAGACAGAGTACCACATTCTCACAAATTTATCTGGCGAAAGCTGTCATATGGGACTTACAATTTCTCTTGGATTTTCGACCTCTTACAAGACAGCCATAGGACAGGAATAAATTTTCATATAAATGTACAGACTATAATGAAAAAGGAGTCTTTATCATGTATTGGATTCACCCGGAACATCCGCAGGCATCCCGATTTTTCTATGAATCTCTTGCCTCCATGGTTCATCGGTATAATAAAAAGAACCAGCCGCTTATCTTTGTATGTATTGGAACGCCCTTCATTCTGGGCGATTGTCTCGGACCGGTGATCGGATCCATTTTATCCAAAACCTTTCCATCCAGAATTTATGGAACCCTTGATCATCCAGTGCATGCTCTGAATCTTGCTCATACGTGCCAAAATATAAAAAAACAGCATCAAAAGCCATTTATCATCGCTATTGATGCTGCTCTGGGCAATGATACCCAATCCGGTTATATTCTTTTAAAAAAAGGGCCTCTATTCCCTGGGAAAGGCGTCGGCAAAAACCTTCCGCCCATCGGTCATCTTCAGATCATTGGTGTCTTTCAGGATATTTTCGCACCTACTGCCGCCAAACAAATGGCCAGTTTCAGCCAATGTATCAGTGAGGGTATTTTAAAGCTCTACCCTTCCCTCCAAAGCTCTGAGCAGGGTCACCTCATCGATATACTCGAGATCGCCGCCCACCGGAACGCCGCTGGCGATCCTGCTGACTTTAATTCCCGTCGGTTTAATTAATTTACTGATATACATGGCTGTTGTTTCGCCCTCCAGACTGGAGTTTGTCGCAATGATCACCTCATCCACATCTCCCTGGAGCCGGAGCATCAGTTCCTTCAGACGGATATCATTTGGCCCAATACCAAGCATCGGAGAAATCGCACCATGAAGGACATGATAAACCCCCTCATATTTGCCCGTCTTTTCGTAAGCTGCCAAATCTCTTGGTGTTTCCACAACCATGATCGTTTTTTTGTTCCGTTTTTCGTCACGACATACGGGACACAATTCACTATCCGTCAGATTATAACACTGACTGCAATAACGAATATTTTCCCTTGCATCAACAATAGCCGATGCCAGACCGGTCGCCTGCTCCTTTGGCATGTTAATGATATGAAATGCCAGACGCTGTGCAGATTTTGCACCTATCCCTGGAAGTTTCGACAGTTCTTCGATCAGACGGCTGATCTGACTGCTGTAATATGCCATTAGAAACCAAGACCTCCAAATCCGCCGAGGCCGCCTGTAAACTTAGCCATATTGGCCTGTGTCATTTCATCGATCTTGCGGAGTGCTTCATTAGCTGCAGCCATAATCAAGTCTTCAAGCATCTCAATATCATCCGGATCCACAACTTCTTCTTCAATTTTGATCGCAAGAATTTCTTTTTTACCGGAGACTTTAACTGTAACCGCACCGCCGCCGGCTGTCGCTTCAACTTCTGTCTCTTCGAGTGTTTTCTGAGCATCTTCCATCTGTCTCTGCATTTTCTGTGCCTGTTTCATTAAATTATTCATATTTCCAGGCAT
>JAXJRF010000087.1:0-1368 GCA_036310765.1 Frisingicoccus sp. | reverse complement strand
TTCAAAAGATGGAGCAGACCGTCTTTGATCAGCAGACCGAACACAGCCCATACCATACTAAAGGCCAGAAAAGATATCAACGCCGTTGAAATAGCCTTTTTCATTTCCTGGTATCGTTTCGCACCAAATAACTGGGATATGATGACAGACGCCCCCGTAGAAGCTCCGATAGCAACCGCAATAAACAGCATGGTGACTGCAAAACAGGAGCCTACAGCAGCCAAAGCCTCTTCGCCGATAAAATTTCCGACGATCATCGAATCGACCAGACTATATAATTGTTGAAATAAATTTCCTAATATCATGGGAATAGCGAAGACAATGAGTGCCTTCGCCGGATTCCCAACAGTCATATCCTGTTTCATAATTATAAATCAGATTCTTCAACATCAATCTGTAAAGACTTCATAGCCTCCAGGGCAACCTTATGTGCTTCCGGTGTAGAGCCTGCACAGCAGGAGGCGATTACACGGATCGGTGTATCCGGAAGGGCTGTTCGAAGAAGTACGGCATTGGCCATGACACAGATATCGGTGCAAAGTCCGATCACCTCGATACCATCCAGAGGTGCCATTCGATTAATTCCCTGAAGACATCCGACCATCTGAGGAGAACCAAACGTGTCTTTATTGAAAACAAGTCCATGTTTTGAAAGCTGAAGCTCCTGGATATCTTTCTGAAGCTTCCATCCTTCTGTATCTATAATACAATGTTCCACAGGAAGTTTTTTTCCTTCCAGAGTTTCCAGGTAATCTTCATCATGTGTATCCTGGGTAAAAACAACAGCTCCTGGGAAATTTTCAATTTTTTCAATAATCTTTGGCAAAATAGCCTGTGCCTCCGGTGTTCCCAAAGCTCCGTCAATAAAATCATTCTGCATGTCTACAACTACAAGATATTTGCTCATGTCTTCATCCTCCATTATTCTACGCTCTTAAGCGATTCTACCATATCTATTTTCTTTAATTTAAAATACATCATACCATTTACTAAAATAGAAAACAAAATGGTAAATGCAATAGATATCAGATAACTCTTCAATGTAATATTTAAACCAAACATTGTCTGGTCCACTTCGACTGTCCGGACAATAAACCGATGCAGCCATTTTCCGAGAAAGACACCGACACCGGAACCGATCAGGGTCAGCAAAATATTTTCTCTGTAAACATAAGCCCCAACTTCGCTGTCATAAAATCCCAAAACCTTTAATGTGGCCAGCTCACGTTTACGTTCATTAATGTTAATGTTATTTAAGTTGTACAGAACAACAAATGCCAGCATACCCGCAGACACGATCAATACAATGATGACACTGTCCAAAACCTGAATCATATCTTCTAGAATCTCGGCCATATTGTTCGTATA
>JAXJRF010000086.1:0-38800 GCA_036310765.1 Frisingicoccus sp. | reverse complement strand
TTGGGAAGAAGTATTCAGAAATTATCTTATGTGCCGGAAGCCCACAATGACATGATCTTCTCTATTATCTGTGAAGAGCTTGGGCTTTTTGGAGCGATTGCGATCATTTTGTTATTTATCTTATTGTTGTGGCGATGCATGGTCATTGCAAATAATGCACCGGACCTTTATGGGGCACTCATCGTTATCGGTGTTATGGCTCAGATTGGCCTGCAGGTCATCATTAACATCGGCGTTGTTACGAATACATTGCCGAACACAGGCATTCCGCTGCCATTTATCAGTTATGGCGGTACATCGGTCATCTTCCTTCTATGTGAAATCGGATTGGTTCTGAGCGTCTCGCGCAGTATACGGTTCCGGCCTTAGAGGAACAATTTGAAAACCTGTGCATAGAATATGTTATAGTCTGTGTGCGGGGGTCATGAATGTGTCTTCTTATCTGATATCCGGTGGCAGGAAACTTTATGGACATTTAAATGTCCAGGGCTCCAAAAATGCTGTTTTACCGATAATTGCAGCATCTTTACTCTATGAGGGTGTGACAGTGATCCGGGGATGCCCGGATATCCTGGATGTGTGGTACATGGTGGAGATATTAACCAGTATTGGCTGTGATATTGTATGGAAAGAAGATGAACTGCGTATCGATGCGTCAGAGATTGCCTTTGAGCATCTTTCGCGGGAATGTGTTGGAAAAATGCGTTCGTCCATATTATTACTGGGAGCAGCCATTGGACGATGCCGACATGTGGTATTGGATTATCCGGGAGGATGTACGATTGGGAAAAGACCAGTAGATATCCATCTGAAATCTCTGGAGAAGATGGGCGTACATATTACAGAACAGGATGGAGTCATCTGCTGTGAGGCAGAAGGATTGACAGGAGCAGAAATTTTTCTTCCCTATCCGAGTGTTGGAGCAACCGAGAATCTTATGATGGCAGCAGTTATGGCGGATGGAGTCACATGGATCTGTAATGCCGCAAAGGAGCCGGAGATTGTGGATCTGGCATCATTCCTTGAAAAGATGGGTGTTATGATTTTTGGTGCCGGAACAGAGCGCATAGGAATTTTAGGCAAATGTCATTTGAAACATACAGAATACAGAGTTATGGGTGACCGCATTGTGGCAGGTACATATTTGCTTGCAGCGGCGGGAGCCGGCGGTGAAATCGAACTGTCCGGTGTGGATGTGCAGAGCATACGATCACTTCTGCATATCTGTGAAACCATGGGGTGCCAGGTGCGTATAACGGACCGGGGCATCGGTTTAAAATCGACCCGGAGACTCTTTTCAGTTAAGGATATTCATACCCGGCCGTTTCCGGGATTTCCTACAGATTTACAGCCTCAGCTGATGGCTGTACTTGCTGGTGCTAGGGGAGAAAGCGAGATTTATGAACACATTTTTGAAAATCGTTTTCGGACAGCAGAGGAATTGGGACGGATGGGAGCAGATATACAAATAAAAAATAATAGGGCGGTAATCCGGGGAGTGGAACGATTAAGCGGCTGCCATGTGTTTGCAAAGGATTTGCGGGGCGGTGCATCGTTGGTGATTGCCGGTCTGATGGCAGAAGGTGATACAATCGTTGAAAACTCCATCTTTGTAGAGCGTGGTTACCAGGATATATGCAAAGATTTGACACAGCTGGGAGCAGATATAAAAGTGATTAATGGAAAATAGGTGGATATACCGTGGATAAAAAGTATTATCAGGATGAAGAGTTTGATGAATTAGAAGATTTTGAACAGGAATATGAGGATGAAGATGAAGATGAAACCTCGGAATTCGAGGAGGAGCGTGATGAGCCGAAGAAACATGGGGGACTAATGAAAGTTGCACTTGTTCTGGTTATCATTGCGGCTGTCGCAGCAGGGATTGTTTATGGCTTTCGTCTGGAGGAAGTCCGGGTGATCGGCAATAAAACCTACACTGCCGAGGAGATTAAAACACTGATTGGTTTTCCGGAAGATGCCGGCAATACATTGTTTTCTTATTTAAGATATGCTCGGTATAAAGTGGAAGATATTCCGTTTTTGGAAGATGTCAAAATAAAAATTGAAAATCGGAATATGCTTTGTATCGAAGTGGATGAGAGCAGTATTTTGGGATGCATCAAAAAGGGAAAAAATTATTATTATTTTGATGATAATGGCAGGATTCAGGAAGTGTTGACTGAGCTGCAGGCTACAGTGCCATTGATCGATGGTGTGCAGGTTGAAGAGCTGGATCAGAAAATTGTCATGGAAGATCAAACAGCTTACAAAGGCATGATGGAATTGACCGGATTGCTCAGTGAGCGTAATATTCAGGTACAAAAGATAGAAATTGACGAAGAAGGATATTTTACAGTCTATATAAATGATGACATCCGGGTTGGCCTTGGCATGCCGATACTTCTGGAAGAAAAGACCACCGAAATGGCAAATATATTGCCGGAGTTGGAAAGCATGAGAGAATCGGAAGGGATTCGGGGAATACTGCACCTGGAGAACTATGATTCGACAAAAAATTCTATCATTTTTACGAAAGAAAATTAAAAGAAACGGTTGATTATTTTTAGGAAAAACTATATTATATAATATGATGATGTAAATTTAGAAAGAAATTATATAAAAGGAGGAACTACCTTGCTTGAGATAAAAACAAATGAAATGGATGCAGCAGCTAAAATACTCGTTATTGGTGTCGGCGGTGCCGGTAACAATGCGGTAAATCGTATGATTGAAGAGAATATTGTCGGTGTAGAATTCATCGGAGTAAATACAGATAGACAGGCTTTACAGTTATGTAAAGCAAATCAGCTTGTTCAGATCGGCGAAAAGCTGACAAAGGGACTTGGTGCAGGAGCCAAACCAGAAGTTGGTGCAAAGGCTGCTGAAGAAAGTGTTGAAGAACTTACAGAACTGATCAAAGGTGCAGATATGGTATTTGTTACCTGCGGTATGGGCGGCGGAACAGGAACAGGTGCAGCTCCTGTTGTAGCAAGTATCGCAAAAGGTCTTGGATGTTTAACTGTCGGTGTTGTTACAAAACCTTTCCGTTTTGAAGCAAAACAGAGAATGGTGAATGCAAACTCCGGTATTGAAAAACTTAAAGAGAATGTAGATACATTGATCATTATTCCAAATGACAAATTACTTGAGATCGTAGATCGTCGTACATCTATGCCGGAAGCTCTTAAGAAAGCAGACGAAGTGCTTCAGCAGGGTGTTCAGGGTATCACTGACTTGATCAATGTTCCTGGACTTATCAACCTTGACTTTGCAGATATCTCCACTGTTATGAAAGATAAAGGTATCGCTCATATCGGTATCGGTGAAGGTCATGGTGATGACAAAGCACTTGATGCTGTTAAACAGGCAACAACAAGCCCACTGCTTGAAACAACAATTGAAGGTGCGACAGATATCGTTATCAATATTTCTGGTGATATCGGTCTGATCGAAGCAAACGAAGCTGCTATGTATGTTGAAGAACTTGCTGGAGAATCTGCAAATATTATCTTTGGTACGATTTATGATGACAGCACACCGGATACATGCTCCATCACAGTTATCGCTACAGGATTGGAAGCACAGGAAAGTGCCGGACAGACTTCTACTTTTATGAAGAAAGCCAATGAACGTCCAGCTTTCAATAATACAGCGTCTTCTTTTAAGACTGCAGCACCTGCACGTAAGGCAGCACCAGTTACAAGAACTGAAACAACAGTTGGATCAAACACAATCCAGATTCCAAGTTTCTTACAGAAAAAATAATATTGAAATCTGAATAATGACAATACGAAGGTACGTTTTCAAAACCGGTATAAGGTTTGGAAACGTACCTTTTTGTTGTTCTGTGTAGAAAAATTTTATGGAAACCGGACAACCGTTTGACAAAATATTTTTCTATGATGGGTTATAATAAGGGCAATCATTTACAGGAGGTGATTTGGTCCCGTTATTGACACAATTGTTTCTTTCTCACATGCCCATTCGATAAAATCTGTTCACCACCAGATTCTTTTATACGGGTGCTTTTTTCTTATGGGAAGTCTGTGCCCGATCATTTTCTTTCACACCCATTTTGCAAAGGAATATCGATTAAAAAATTACAGTGGCTATCTTCATATCTTTTTAAATGACCGGGATATCCGAGTGAAAGCACTGATGGATACGGGAAATCGACTGTATGAACCTTTGACCGGGAAACCGGTTTGTCTGGTCGAGTATGAGAGCCTGAAAGCTTGTCTGACAGAAGGAAAAGATACGCCCCATGTCTGGGCAATTCCATATCATTCCATTGGATGCGAACATGGTCTGCTATGGGGGATTACGGCAGATAAAGTGATTTTTCAGAATCATGAGCAAAAGATCGAGAAATGCGGGTGCATTGTTGGAATATATCCTGGAAAAATAAGCAAAAACGGGGACATATCGGCCATTGTGCATCCGGACATTCTGAAAAGTAATGTGTGCGGAAGGAGCAGAATATGATATGTAGTGCAGCATTGCCGGGAAAGTTTCGTTATGGGACGCGGAGATATCCGCAGAAAACGATGCGGCAAGGTGGTGGAGAAATCTTTTATATCGGAGGCACAGATGTGCTGCCGGTACCATTGGAAAATGAAGCCGAGGCGGAAGCCATCGGTATGCTGGGTACGGAAAAGGAGAAGGATGGACGGGCGGTACTGATCGAGCATAATTTAAGACTGGTCGTCTATATTGCACGTAAATTTGACAATACGGGTATTGGTGTCGAGGATTTGATATCCATTGGAACGATCGGGCTGATCAAAGCCATTAATTCGTTTAATCCGGATAAGAAAATAAAACTGGCGACTTATGCCTCCAGATGTATCGAAAATGAAATATTAATGTATCTTCGGAGAAATAATAAAACAAGGATGGAGGTATCCATCGATGAACCGTTAAATGTGGACTGGGATGGCAATGAATTGCTTCTCTCGGATATCCTTGGAACAGATGAGGATGTGATTTATAAAGGGATTGAAGGCGAAGTGGATCGGGCACTTCTTAATCGGGCAATCGCGTCTTTGTCCCCCAGAGAACAGACGATCATAAATTTGCGTTTTGGTCTGAATACGGGAGATGGTCGTGAACGGACACAGAAGGAAGTGGCAGATATGCTGGGAATTTCCCAGTCCTATATCTCCCGGTTGGAGAAAAAAATTATTCACCGATTAAAAAAGGAAATGAATCGAATGAGCTGAAAAGCCATTTTTGTCAAGCCCCAATAATTTTTTTATTTTCCTGAAAATCGTATAATAAAATTTTAGAATGTGAAAAATCTTTACTGTACTTCGATAACAGCGTAAGTGTAGTAAGGAGGATTCTGAATATGGCTCAGGGTAAGGTTGAAATATGTGGCGTCAATACATCGAAACTTCCACTCCTAAAGGAGGATGAAAAGGAAGCCTTGCTTCTTCGGATCAAAGCGGGAGATATGGAGGCGAAGGAAGAATACATCAAAGGAAATCTTCGACTGGTACTCAGTGTCATTAAACGATTTTCCAATGCAAATGAAAATCCGGATGATCTGTTTCAGGTGGGCTGTATTGGTCTTATGAAGGCGATTGATAATTTTGATTTAAGTCAAGGGGTCAAGTTTTCAACCTATGCAGTGCCGATGATCATTGGAGAGATCCGACGTTATCTTCGGGACAATAACAGTATCCGGGTCAGCCGTTCTTTGAGAGATACGGCATATAAGGCGATCTATGCAAGGGAAGCATTTATTAAAAAGAATAACAGGGAGCCTTCGGTTATGGAGGTTGCCGGAGAAATTGGTATAAGTAAAGAGGACATTGTATTTGCCATGGATGCCATTCAGAGTCCCATGTCCTTGTATGAACCGGTCTATACGGAAGGCGGTGATAAGCTTTGTATCATGGATCAGGTTCGGGATACGAAAAATACGGAAACAGGCTGGGTAGAAAATATTGCTCTGAAGGATGCCATGGAAAAGCTGGGGGATCGGGAAAAGCGGATTATCGGAATGCGTTTCTTTCAGGGAAAGACCCAGATGGAGGTGGCATCAGAGCTTTCCATATCTCAGGCCCAGATTTCCAGAATTGAAAAGAATGCATTGAAGAACATGCGAAATTATCTGGAGCAGTAGGGAAAATAAAATTGACTTCAAAGGGATAAAGGGTATAATAAGACATAGTGGATTCGTATGCACAACCGAAAAATGATTGGAGGAAAAACTGAAATGTTTGAAGTTTTTGAAAGTACAGAATCGCAAGTAAGATCTTATTGTCGGAAATACCCTGTTGTGTTCAGCAAAGCAAAAAACTCAGAAATCTTTTCTGTTGATGGTGAAAGATATATCGATTTTCTGGCCGTTGCAGGTTCGATGAATTACGGACATAATAATCCGGAGATCAAAGCAAAGATTATGGAATATCTCAGTGAGGATCATATCATTAATGCATTGGATATGTATACAGATGCAAAAGAAGAATTTCTTTTGACTTTTAATGAGAAGATTTTGAAACCGAGAAATTTGAACTATAAAGTGATGTGTTGTGGGCCTACAGGAACGAATGCAGTAGAAGCTGCACTGAAACTCGCTCGTAAGAACACCGGTCGTACGAACGTGGTCGCATTTTCAGGTGCTTTTCATGGTATGACATTGGGAAGTCTTGCTATGACAACAGACAGAACAAGCCGTGAAGGTGCTTCTGTACCCCTTACAAATGTAACCTTTATGCCTTATGATAACAGTAGACTGGATTCCATCGCGTATTTGAAATGGATTCTTGAGGACGATCATTCGGGTATCGAAAAACCTGCAGCAATCTGTCTTGAAACGCTCCAGGCTGAAGGCGGAATCAATGTGGCAAGTGTGGAATGGCTCCAGGAGATTCGTAAAATCTGTACGGAGCATGATATTATTATGATCTGTGATGATATTCAGGTGGGTAATGGCCGTACCGGCTATTTCTTCTCCTTTGAACGTGCAGGTATTCAGCCGGATATGGTTGTATTGTCTAAATCTATCAGTGGCTTTGGTACACCGATGGCACTTTTGCTGATGCGTCCTGAATTGGATATTTTCCGTCCTGCGGAACATAATGGTACTTTCCGAGGTAATCAGTTGTCTTTTATTGGTGGAACAGCAGCTATTAATTATTTTGTTGAACATCATCTGGATGAGGAAGTACAGAAAAAAGCAGTGATTGTTGAAAAGTTTATTCAGGAAGAGATACTGCCTTTGGATTCACGACTTTCTTATAGAGGTATGGGGTTAATGTGGGGAATTGATTTTACAGAAATTAATCCGGCATTGGCTCTGGAAGCGGTACATGAGGGATTTGAACGTCACCTTATTATGGAAGTTGCCGGACGTAAGGATGCGGTATTAAAATTGATGCCGCCTTTGACAGTTCCAGAAGATATACTTAGAGAAGGATTAGCGATTGTTAAAGCTTCTGTCGAAGCTGCATTAAAATAATCAGGTTCATAATGAAAATGCTGGACGGGAAATTATTCCTTCGTCCAGCGTTTTTTTTCGTCTGTATATTTCTGATTTAACCAGTCTACTGCCGAAGCAATACCTTCCTGCGAAAAGTCAAAAAAGTGATGACTTTTTTGGGAGTCATCGGTCTTATCAAAGCAAAAAGGCTGAGGCCATATATGTACACATAACCGGGTTTCAATTTCCTCTGAATCTTCGGAAATCGGTACTTCCATCTTCTCCATGCGATAACGCATACCCTGATAGCTTCCGGTAAAGGCCTCTTTTTTTAAAAAGGGGATTGGCATAACATCTTTTATATCGATCATAGGGCTGCCTCATTTTCTGTTCCAAGATTTTTTACAGTTTCATAGGGGATCGGGCCTCCGAACAGATCCAAGGCACTTCCGATTGTCACGTTAACCCGGTCATTTCCAAGTTCTTTTAACTGGCGAAGATCATCAAAGGAACCGACACCGCCGGCATAGGTGACAGGGCGTTCGGTAAATTGACCGAGTAATTCGGCCAGAGGTTTTTCAATGCCAGAGGCCTTTCCCTCCACATCCACAGCATGGATTAAAAACTCATCACAATAGGGAGCAAGCATATGAAGGGTGTCCATATTCATTTTTACGGAAGTAAACTTTTGCCATCGGTCTGTGACAACATAGTAGGCATCATCCTTTTTACGGCAGCTCACATCAAGTACAAGATGTTCCTTTCCGATTTTTTCTGAGAGATCTTTCAAACGGTCAAAATGGATCTGTCCGTCTTTAAAGACATAGGATGTAACGATGACATGGGATGCACCGGCATCCAGAAATTTCTGTGCGTTTTCTGCATGGATACCGCCGCCAATCTGAAGTCCGCCTGGATAGGCGCCAAGAGCTTTAAGAGCCTGCGCCACATTAGCCTCATAATATTCCGAGGATTCTGGATTTAAAAGAATGATATGACCGCCCCGGATACCATCCTTTTGGTAGCGTTTAGCATACCAGGCAGCATCCTGGGCAGATACAAAGTTCTCCTGAGCCTGATCGCCTTCGTCCTTCAGGCTGCCGCCAACAATCTGTTTCACTTTGCCATTATGTATATCAATGCATGGTCTGAATTTCATTTTTCTATACCTCACTGGAATTATGAGAAAAATTATAGTATAATTTACACCGTATTGCAAGAGAAAGGAAAGATGGAAAATGGCGAAAAAGAAAGAAACAGACGGAACAAAGACCAATGCCATGCGTCTTTTGGAGCAGGCTGGCATTCCGTTTCGCATAGAAAATTATGAATTCGATGATGAACATTTAAGCGGTGCCCATGTGGCTGCCCAGGTAAGCCTTCCGGCAGAACAGATTTTTAAAACACTTGTTGTCCGCGGTGATAAGAAGGGGATTATGGTATTTTGTATACCCGTTATGTCGGAGCTGGATCTTAAAAAGGCAGCGAAGGCAGCAGGTGATAAAAAAATAGAGATGACCCATGTGAAAGAACTGCTTGGTTTGACCGGATACATCCGAGGCGGCTGTTCTCCTGTCGGAATGAAGAAAAAATATCCGACATGGTTCGATGAAACGGCGATGCTGTATGATGAGATCGCTGTCAGCGCCGGTGCCAGAGGTACCCAGATCATTATTCATCCAGATGCGTTAAAAGATTTTGTGGATGCCGTTTATGCGGATGTCACCCAATAGGGTAAAATGCATAGAATATAATAAGAAGAAACTTAGGGAGCCGGGCATGCGTATTTGTGAGCTCAGACAAAAAGAAGTCATTAATGTGCGTGATTGTCAGCGTATTGGTTTTGTGGCAGATGTAAATTTTGATCCGAAAACGGGTACGATCTGTCAGCTCATTATTCCAGGTCAGGGAAAATGGTGCGGTCTGTTGGGAAGAGATTCGGAATATGTGATCGGTTGGAAATGTGTCCGGCAGATTGGTGCGGATATTATCCTGGTTGATGTCTGTATGGAGGAGATCATGCGTCACTGTGATGCCTGAAATACTGGATTTTACAGGCTTATCAGGAAAAACAGTTGACCGTTTTTTTGTCCTCGATTATAATATTTTTTAACGAGGAGGATAAAAAGATGAAGTGTCCATTTTGCGGAGAGACAGACTCTAAGGTGATTGATTCCCGTCCGGCTGAAGACGGAAACTCGATTCGTCGACGCAGACAATGCAATGGCTGTCAGAAAAGATTTACGACTTACGAAAAAGTTGAAACGATTCCTTTAATAGTTATTAAAAAAGATAATAACCGTGAACCCTATGATCGTCAGAAAATTGAATCCGGTATTCTGCGTTCCTGCCATAAACGTCCGATTTCTGCAGATCAGATTAATCGGCTGGTAGATGAGATTGAGACCGAGATTTTCAATCGGGAAGAACGGGAGATTTCGGCTGAGGTTATTGGAGAGATTGTTATGAACCGGCTGAAATCGGTGGATGCGGTGGCTTATGTACGTTTTGCCTCCGTTTATCGTGAATTCAAAGATGTGAATACATTTATGGATGAGATTAAAAAGATTTTATAAAAAATCCGGCGGAATTCTTTATGAGAATTTTCGCCGGATTTTGCTTTTTAAGGGAATTTATCTGTTTTTAGAATCAATGATAATGGTCACTGGTCCGTCGTTGACCAGTTCAACGGCCATATCGGCACCAAATTCACCTTCTGCCACTGTGAATCCCATGTCTCTGAAAGCCTGGATGAAGTCAAGGTAAAAAGCTTTGGAAGGCTCCGGAAGGCCGGAATCGATAAAGCTTGGCCGATTTCCTTTTTTTGTATTCGCGAAGAGGGTAAACTGGGAGATGATCAACAGTTCGCCGTTCACATCTTTTAAGGCAAGATTCATCTTGCCTTCTGCATCTTCAAACACACGAAGACCGGAAATCTTTTTTACAAGATAATCCATATCCTCTTTTGTATCGTCTTTTGCTACGCCAAGTAAAATGACAAATCCACGTCCGATCTCACCGCGAATCTGTCCGTCTATGGTTACTTTACCGCGGGAAGCCCGCTGAATAACTGCTCTCATAATAGATAACTCCTTCTTTCTGTATGAATGTATTATATCGGTTATGGATAGGAAGGTCAAATGGAGTTTTTGTCGAAAAAGCTCAAAACGGGCAGATATTTTTGTATTGAAATGATAGCATATTACTGATACATTAAAATCAGGTATTGCCTTTCGAAAGAAAGGAAGACATTCATGTTCTGTAAAGTCTATACAGCCTCCTGCGTTGGGATCGACGGACGCATTGTTCAGGTGGAAGCGGATATGAGCAATGGACTGCCATCCCTTCATATTGTGGGAGAGATATCAAGTGAAGTTCGAGAAGCAGGGGCACGTATTCGGACAGCTATACGGAATTCGGGATATACATTACCACCGAAACGGTATGTGGTGAATCTGGCTCCGGCGGATTTTCGAAAATCCGGCACCGGATTCGAGCTTCCGATAGCTGTTGCCCTTCTTTGCTGCGTCGAGCAGATGAATCCAGAATTATTAGAAAATAGTATATTTATCGGTGAATTGGGTCTGAATGGTAATGTTGTGCCGGTAAAGGGCATTTTATCTATGATCAGCAAGGCTTGTGAAGCCGGTTTCAAGAATTGCTTTATACCTTGGGAGAATGTTGGAGAGGCTTCCATACTTCCGAATATTTCGGTGTATGGAATTCATTTTTTACGTGAGGTAATATGGCATCTGCAGGGACGAAAAAAGCTGATGAAGATTCAGAGAAATTCGGTGGAAACAATCCCTCTGGAACACAGTTACCCTTTGGATTTTAAAGACATCCGCGGACAGGAGCTGGCAAAACGCTGCATCCAGATCAGTGCAGCCGGCCACCATAATCTGCTGATGATCGGTCCTCCGGGGAGCGGAAAGACGATGATGGCGGAACGCATACCTTATATTTTGCCGGCGATGGATCTGGAGGAGAAGATGATCGTGACGAAACTCCACAGTGCAGCCGGCAGGCTCAAACCGGGAAGTGGTTTGATTCAGAAACGGCCTTTCAGGCATCCCCATCATACGGTATCGGACAAAGCATTGGTCGGCGGAGGAACAGTACCCATTCCTGGAGAGATCAGTCTGGCTCATGGCGGTGTTCTGTTTTTGGATGAATTTACAGAGTTTTCACGAAGTGCGGTGGAAGCTTTGAGGCAGCCCATGGAGGCGGGTGAAGTTTTTTTACATAGGGTAAGAGGAGATTACTGTTTTCCGGCAAGACCATTGGTTATTGCTGCCATGAATCCATGTCGATGCGGTTATTATCCGGATCGGGAACGGTGTCGGTGTACAGCGAATCAGATTCAAAGCTATATGATGAAGATCAGTGGTCCGATCATGGAACGTATGGATCTGTGTGTGCGTGTCAATCGGGTGGATTATCATCATATGGCGGAGCGCGAGGATATTCTGGACAGTGAGCATATGCGTCTGGCGATTGAACGGGCCTGTGGTATTCAGAGAGAACGGTTTAGAAACACTGGGATAAACTATAACAGCGAGATGGATGGGGGAATGACGGGCACTTTTTGTGTGCTGGATCAGGAAAGCCGGTCATTCCTTGAAAAGGCTTATGAGCAATATCATTTGTCGGCCCGGGTATACCAGAAACTGTTGAAGGCGGCACGAACGATAGCGGATCTTGAAGGTGAACCTTGTATCCGGCTGGAACATATAACGGAGGCACTCTGCTATCGGCTGCCGGATGAGACATATGGAGGAGCTGTATGGGATTAACCGAGAAAGAATGTTGGTTTTGGTTGTGTACAAGATCATGGCTTGGCATTCGTTCCATCGATAAACTGCTGGGATATTTTAAAACGGCAAAGAATATTTTTTATGGAAGGAACTCAGACTATGAGCAGATCCGGGGGCTGAAACCGGGGGTTTTGAAACATCTTCAGATGACAGGGGAGAAGAGTGAAGATGATTTAAAAAGATCTTTGGATAAGTTCGTGCATAATGGAGGTAAATTTGTCTGTCGTATCGATGAGGATTATCCTGAAAAACTGAAAAATATTTATGATATGCCGGCTGGACTTTTTTATTATGGGCATATGCCGAAACCTGATCAAAAGGTGATCGCCATCGTAGGGGCAAGAGAAGCCAGTGGCTATGGTCTTGAAGCAGCCCGCTACTTTGCATCCAAATTGGCAGAACAGGGGATCGGTATTATCAGCGGGCTGGCCAGGGGCATTGATGCTGAGGCACATAGAGGGGCTTTATGCGGCGGCGGTCTGACATGGAGCGTACTTGGATGCGGTCTGAATATATGTTATCCAAAGGAAAATTATCGGTTGTTTGAACAGATGAAGGACAGTGGAGGGATTATCAGCGAATACGGATATGATGTCCAGCCGGAAGCCTGGCATTTTCCTATGAGGAACCGTCTGATCAGCGGATTGTCCGATGGTGTGTTTGTCATCGAAGCCAGGGAGCGAAGCGGTTCTTTGATTACGGTGGATATGGGACTGGAGCAGGGAAAGAATATTTATGCTTTGCCAGGGCAGTTTCAGATGAAATTAAGTCAGGGATGTCATCATCTGATCCAAAATGGTGCAAAGCTTGTATATAGGCTGGAAGATATTCTCGAAGATTTTGACATCTTGTCGAATTGTCAGACTACCTCTGAGGAAAAAATAAAACTTTCACTTGATAAATGGGAACAATTGGTGTATGCTAGTTTAAGTTTAGGCCCGAGAGACGTGGATTCCATATCATCTGACAGCGGACTTTCGCTGAAAGATACAGTGAAAATTTTAATGAAACTGGAATTGGAAGGCAAAATACGTTCCATGGGCCAGAATCAGTATATGCTCAGATTATGAGATATATTGCTGATTTGCTGATAATTAAGATGAGATAGTTGGAGGGTATTATGGCAAAATATTTGGTTATTGTGGAATCACCTGCGAAAGCCAAAACCATTAATAAGTTCCTTGGATCAAATTATCACGTCGTTGCATCAAATGGACACGTGCGTGATTTACCTAAAAGTCAGTTAGGAATTGACATAGAGAACGATTTTGAACCGAAATATATCACCATTCGCGGTAAAGGGGATATTCTTGCGATGCTCCGCAAGGAAGTGAAAAAAGCAGATAAAGTTTATCTCGCAACTGACCCGGACCGGGAGGGAGAGGCCATTTCCTGGCATCTGGCAAAAGCATTAAAACTGGAAGATGATCAGATTCACCGGATTACATTTAATGAAATTACGAAATCTGCGATAAAAGCTTCCATAAAAGAGGCCAGAGGCATTGATATGGGATTGGTGGATGCTCAGCAGTCACGACGAATACTGGACCGTATGGTGGGTTATAAGATCAGTCCGGTACTTTGGGCGAAGGTGAAACGGGGCCTAAGTGCGGGTCGTGTACAGTCTGTAGCGCTGCGTATTATTTGTGATCGGGAACAGGAGATCGATTCTTTTATTCCAGAGGAATATTGGACATTGGATGTTCTGCTGGATGTTAAAGGGGAAAAGAAGCCTTTGACAGCCCGGTTTTATGGCAAAGAAAAGGAAAAAATTGAAATTTCTTCTAAAAGTCAGCTGGACAGCATTCTGGCAGATTTGGAAGGACAGCCTTATAAAATCAGTCATATTAAGAATGGCGAGCGTTCAAAAAAGGCACCGTTGCCGTTTACAACAAGTACGCTACAGCAGGAAGCTTCAAAATATTTGAATTTTTCGACGCAGAAGACGATGCGTATTGCACAGCAGTTATATGAAGGTATTGATATTAAGGGCAATGGTACCGTTGGTCTTATTACTTATTTAAGAACAGACTCTACCCGTATTTCAGACGAGGCAGATGAGGCCGTACGCAAGTTTATTGATCAGGCTTATGGTTCGGAATATGTGACTTCCAAAGTGAAGGAAAGCAAAAATAGCGGTAAGATTCAGGATGCCCATGAAGCTATTCGTCCATCCAACAGTGAATTGACGCCGACAAAGATTAAAGAGTCCCTTTCAAGAGATCAGTTCCGTTTATATCAGTTAATATGGAGCCGCTTTGTGGCAAGCCGTATGTCGGATGCAGTGTACACAACAACCAGTGTGAAGATCAACTGCAACGGTTATATTTTTACGGTAACAGCTTCCAAGATTAAATTTGAAGGTTTTCTTTCTGTTTATAAGCATACGGAGGATAAGGCAGATGCCAATGTTCTTTTGAACAAGCTGACAGAAGAGAGCGAACTTTCCTTCCATGATTTTGAAAGTAAACAGCATTTTACACAGCCACCGGCACATTTTACAGAAGCTTCCCTTGTAAAAACATTGGAAGAATTGGGAATTGGACGTCCAAGTACCTATGCACCGACAATCACAACGATCATTACACGCCGTTATGTGGCGAAGGAGAATAAAAATCTTTACGTGACTGAATTGGGTGAGGTAGTCAACCAGATTATGAAGGATGCCTTCCCGACGATCGTGGATGTGGATTTCACAGCCAATATGGAATATCTTTTGGACAGAATCGCTGAAGGTTCGATCAATTACAAGACGGTTATCCGAAACTTCTATCCGGATCTGGAGGAGGCAGTGACCAGAGCTGAGAAAGAATTGGAAGAAGTCAAGATTGAAGATGAAGTTTCCGATGTTGTCTGTGATCAGTGCGGACGCCAGATGGTGATCAAGTACGGTCCCCATGGTAAGTTCCTGGCTTGTCCGGGATTTCCGGAGTGTCGTAATACAAAGACTTATTTTGAAAAAATTGGTGTTCCATGTCCAAAATGCGGCAAAGACATTGTCATTCGAAAGACTCAAAAAGGCCGTAAATATTATGGTTGTGAGAACAACCCAGAATGTGATTTCATGACCTGGCAAAGACCGTCGGGCAAAAATTGTCCAAAATGCGGTAATGCATTGCTGATCAAAGGTCAGAAACTGGTATGTGCAGACGAAGCCTGCGGATATCGGGAAAACAAAGAAACAGAATAATCGATTTTAAATCATGTGTCCCCTGCATCAAATTTTAAATTTGCAGGGGACATTTGCATATAATGCACCCGATCTGAAAATTTCCATATGCTGAATATAAAGCATATGGATAGGAAAAGGTGGAATGAATGGCACAAGCGTTAACCTGGGCGGCCTTGGGAACAGGTTTTACATTTATAATGACGGTATTCGGAGCGGCAATGGTATTCTTTTTCCGAAAAAAAGTGAATGATGGATTGCAGAAAGCTTTTCTGGGATTTGCGTCCGGAATTATGATCGCAGCTTCGGTATGGTCTTTGCTCATACCTGCCATTGAACAGGCAAAAACATCGGGAGATATTCCATGGGTTCCAGCAGCGGCAGGATTTTTGATGGGCGGTTTGTTTCTCTTTTTTGCTGACAGTTTGATCAGTAAAAATATCCGGGGATTTAATCGGAGAAAGCTGATGGTGTTTGCCATGACACTTCATAATATCCCGGAGGGTATGGCGGTTGGTCTGGCCTTTGGTTTGGCTGCCAGTTGTGGGGAACAGCCCGAATTGTATGCTACAGCTGCCGCATTGGCTTTGGGGATTGGAATACAAAATTTTCCTGAAGGAGCAGCGGTGGCCTTGCCCCTGAGACAGGAAGGGATGCCCCTTAAAAAATCATTTCTTTATGGTATATTGTCAGCCATTGTGGAACCTGTATTTGGAATTTCAGCCGTCCTGACAGCAACATGGATACGTCCGGCCATGCCATGGCTGCTGTCCTTTGCCGCCGGAGCTATGATTTATGTTGTGGTTGAACAGTTAATACCGGAGGCCAATGATTCGGGGCGGTCCCATAGGGGAGTTATGGGGAGTATGATCGGATTTATGATCATGATGATTTTGGATGTGGCGTTGTCTTTATAAGAAAAACGGGCAGGTGTTTATAAATATTTTTAATATGCCATCTATTGATTTCACTAAGTGATTGCGATAAAATAAGGGTCAGATGTATTATTACAATGGAAGATTTAGATGATAAACAGGAGGCTTAAAATATGAACGACAGATACCAGAGTCCATTATCCGAAAGATATGCAAGCAAGGAGATGCAGTATATTTTTTCTCCGGATATGAAGTTTAAAACATGGAGAAAGCTGTGGATCGCCCTGGCAGAAACGGAACAGGAATTGGGATTGCCGATTACAGATGAACAGATCAATGAATTAAAAGCAGCAAAAGATGATATTAATTATGATGTGGCAAAAGCCAGAGAAAAGGAAGTACGTCATGACGTTATGTCCCATGTTTATGCTTATGGCCAGCAGTGTCCGACAGCAAAGGGAATCATTCATCTTGGTGCAACATCCTGTTATGTTGGCGACAACACAGATGTTATTATCATGAGAGAAGCATTGTATCTGGTCAGAAAGAAACTTGTGAATGTGATCAATGAACTGGCATCTTTTGCAGAAACATATAAAGAACTCCCGACACTTGGTTTTACTCATTTTCAGGCAGCACAGCCAACAACCGTTGGAAAACGTGCATGTCTCTGGCTGAATGAGCTTGTGATGGATTTGGATGATATTAATTATATGATCTCCCAGATGAAACTTCTTGGATCTAAAGGAACAACAGGAACTCAGGCAAGCTTTCTTGAACTTTTTGATGGAGATCATGAAAAATGTAAAGAAGCAGACCGACGCATTGCGAAAAAGATGGGATTTGACAGCTGTTTTCCAGTGTCTGGTCAGACTTATTCAAGAAAACTGGATACCCGCGTGCTGAATGTACTTGCCAGTATTGCCCAGAGTGCACATAAATTCTCCAATGACATTCGTTTGCTTCAGCATTTGAAAGAGATTGAAGAACCATTTGAAAAGAGTCAGATTGGATCTTCCGCGATGGCCTATAAACGAAACCCTATGCGCAGTGAGCGTATTGCGTCTCTTTCCAGATATGTGATGGTTGATGTGCTGAATCCGGCCATCACTGCAGCAACCCAGTGGTTTGAAAGAACATTGGATGATTCCGCGAATAAACGACTCAGTGTACCGGAAGCCTTTTTGGCCATTGACGGTATTTTGGATTTATATTTAAATGTGGTCGATGGACTGGTTGTCTATCCGAAAGTTATCGAACAGCATCTTATGAATGAACTTCCGTTTATGGCAACGGAAAATATCATGATGGATGCCGTAAAACGTGGCGGAGATCGTCAGGAACTTCATGAACGTATTCGTACCCATTCTATGGAAGCCGGCCGTACAGTGAAGGTGGAAGGCAAAGCCAATGACCTTCTTGAACGTATTGCCAATGACCCGGCTTTCGGAATTACGATGGAAGAACTTCAGGCGATTATGAATCCGAGAAACTTTGTCGGTCGTGCACCGGAACAGGTGACAGAATTTTTAGAAGAGGTTATTCAGCCAATTCTTGATGAAAACAAAGAACTTCTTGGCATGAGTGCTGAGATTAATGTATAAGGCAGAGTGATATATATGGTT
This sequence comes from Frisingicoccus sp., assembly GCA_036310765.1. Classification (GTDB taxonomy): domain Bacteria; phylum Bacillota; class Clostridia; order Lachnospirales; family Lachnospiraceae; genus Frisingicoccus. The sequence goes on along the minus strand of JAXJRF010000086.1, from coordinate 20,882 downwards.
GGATTATCCGTTGTGGATATAAAAGAATTCATGGCGGCAATGCTCACCGGAAACATGTTTGATAAGTTTTATCTGCGTGATGGTGAGATTCAGACATTTACAGAATTTCATTTGGGCGGTTATTTAAACCGCCCTTATTTCGATTCAGAAGAATGGGAGGCTTTGGAAGGAAGAGAGCTTTGTCTCTGGTCCGAGGTCCGGCCTTTTGCTTTTCAATTGATTCGAGGACATAAACTGCCGGTGCGGTTTAAGTTTGTTTTTCAGTTATCGGATGCCAACACCCGGTGGCTGTTGGATAAATATCATCCTCCGGTGAAACTGGAGGATATCGGTGGCCTTTTTATGAATATTCGCTATGAACATCAGAAAGTCATCTGTACATCAGGGATTTCCTATAATACCTTTGTGATGGATAAAACCCTGGAACAGTGCTGGGATGATACGGTATGTCAGTATTTCAGGCAAAATCATATTGCCTGTGAAAAAATATAAAACATAATAAAGAAGGAGGCGTTTTTATGAAAAAACTGTGGGCTTGCTTTTTAGCATGTATCATGCTGCTGTGTGCATGTGGGGCACCGGCAAAAAACAATGGAAAGTTGGAAACTGAAACGGCAGTATCTGAAACGGTCGAGGAAAAAGGGGAGATTATTCTTGCCACAACAACAAGCACCAAAGACAGCGGATTGTTGGATGAGATTCTTCCTGTTTTTGAGGAAACGACTGGTTACAGTGTCAGTGTTGTTTCTGTTGGTTCCGGCGAAGCTATGAAGATGGGCGAAAATGGAGAGGCCGATGTCCTCCTGGTTCATTCCCCGGCAGCAGAAAAAGCCTTTGTAGAAGCAGGACATGCAGATGAAGACGGCAGATTTGATGTTATGTATAATGATTTTATTATTGTGGGACCGACAGCTGATCCGGTTGAATTGAGTATAGATGCTCCGAATGATGCAGCAGCTTCCTTTAAAAAGTTAAGCGAGAGTGCTCCTGAAGGTGTATTTATTTCAAGAGCCGATGAATCGGGAACCCATAAAAAGGAATTGGCTATCTGGGAAACGTGTCAGATCACACCGGAAGGCGACTGGTATGTACAGGCTGGTACCGGTATGGGAGCGGTTTTGGAAATGGCCAATGAAATGCAGGCATATACATTGTCTGACAGGGCAACCTGGTTAAATGTGGGTGCGGACATGGAACTGAAGATTGTCTGTGAACAGGATCCAAGCGGTATTTTATATAATCAGTATGGCGTGATCTGTGTCAACCCGGATAAAAATGAAAAAATTAATCATGAAGGTGCAAAAGCTTTCCAAAACTGGATTCTTTCAGAAGAAACTCAGGCATTGATCGGAGAGTATGGCGTGGAAAAATACGGAGCTCCATTATTTACACCAAATGCGGAATAGGAATATGCTGATTTATGGATATCATTATTGAAGGTATAAAAGAAGCTATACGGCTCATACTCACTTTTGACGGAGAAGTGTTTGAAGTTGTCCTATTGTCTTTGAGGGTATCTCTGATCTCACTCGTTATTGCAGGGGGATTGGGGATACCCCTTGGTATTTTTATAGCAAAACATCGTTTTCATCTGAAACATATGCTTATGCGGCTGATCTATACAGTTATGGGGATGCCTCCGGTACTTTGCGGCCTATTGGTTTATATTTTATTTATGAGACGGGGACCTTTTGGAAGCCTGAAACTGAATTATACAGTAGAAATTATGATCATTGCTCAGACACTGCTGATTTTTCCGATTATTCTGGGACTCACGATCAATGCGGCTTCGGAGAAGGAACAGCGGATCAAACAGCTTGCAAAGACATTGGGGGCGAATGGATTTCAGACAATGAAACTGTTTGTCTATGAACTGCGTTTCGGTTTGATTACAGCGTTGGTTTCGGGATTTTCCAGAGGAATTTCAGAGGTTGGCGCAGTGATGATCGTTGGCGGAAATATTACAGGAAAGACAAGGGTTATGACGACATATATTTCCCAATTGAAGGGAATGGGAGAGTTTGAGAGAGCGGTGGCAGTAGGTATCATTTTGCTTTTAATCTCTTTTGCGATGAACACCGTTTTGTATAATTTCCAGAAAGAAAAGAATTATTAATTTATGAAAATAAAGATTGAAAAATTGAAAAAATCCTATAATGGTGTACCGGTTCTTGATATACAGGCATTGAATCTGCCGTCGGGTTCCATCACTGCCATTGTCGGTCCCAATGGGGCCGGAAAGTCTACGCTGCTGAACCTGATTGGAGATCTGATCGAAAAAGATGAGGGGAAGATATGGTACGATGGGGAAATATCCGTTCCATTAAAAAAAATGACCCTTGTTTTTCAGGCACCTTATCTCATATCGACAACCGTTCGGGAGAATATTGCTTATCCGATGAAACTCCGAAAAATGGAACAGCATGTTATTGACGAAAAAATCCAAGCCCTTTCAGAAGAGCTTAATCTAAGCCATTTGCTGGCAAAAAAGGCGAATCAGTTATCACTTGGGGAGTCACAGAAAGTCGCACTTGCAAGAGCGATGTCTTTTGAACCGGAATTATTGATGCTGGATGAGCCAAGTGCGAGTATTGATCCTTATACGACCAGCGAGATTGAAAAAATCCTGATCAAGATGAATCGGGAAAAGAAAATAACGATGCTGATTGTCACACATAATCTTGTTCAGGCGAGACGTCTGGCGGATTATGTGGTATTATTAAATAAAGGAAAAGTTGTTGAATGCTGTGATTCCCAGACCTTTTTTCAATGTCCGTCAGAGCAGGCAACAAGAAAGTTTATTGAAGGAGAACTTTTGATCTGATGGAACTGTTACATACGGATACATTGGCCGAGGCCAGAGAAAAATTAAAAACAGAAACAGAGAATTTTATGCTCCGAATCCATCGGATTCCCTGTGATGAAGCTCTTGGCTGCGTTTGTGCCGAGACGGTGACTGCAAGGGAAAATGTCCCTTCTTTTCGGCGCTCCACAGTGGATGGATATGCGATCATTGCTAAAGACAGCTATGGTGCCACTGATTCCAATCCAGCCTTTTACAGTGTCACAGGTCATGTGAATATTGAAGAACGGGCTGCAGTGAGCGTTATGTCGGGGGAGGCTGTTCAGGTACAGACAGGCTCCATGGTACCGGATGAAGCAACAGCCGTTCTGATGGTGGAATATACGGAAACCTATTCACCGAATAAAATCGTTGGTTATAAGGCGGTCAGTGAGGGGGAAAATATCACACAGATTGGCGAAGATATGAAGATGGGGGATTGCCTGATTCGTAGCGGAAGAAAAATCAATGCTAGGGATGTGGCGATGATGGCGGCTATGGGAATAGGCACAGTGCAGGTGTATGAACCTTTAGTATTGACTGTTATATCCACAGGTGATGAGCTTGTTGATATGGATGAGGAATTATCAGGGGCTAAGGTTCGTGATATTAATTCCTACGGATTGGCAGCTCAGGCAAGATCAAATGGTTTTATTGTAAGAAAGCAGATGCGGATCAAAGATCAGGAAACAGCGATACGTCAGGCTGTAGAGGAGGCACTGGATGAAAGTGACGTGATTCTTTTATCTGGTGGAAGCTCGAAAGGAAATAAGGATTATACAAAAAAGATCCTGGAAGAGATTACCCACAATGTGTTTACACATGGCATTTCCATAAAGCCGGGAAAGCCGACGATTTTATCCTATGACAGGCAGCATAAAACAATCATTGCAGGACTGCCGGGACATCCGATGGCTGCCATGCTGATGTTTCGTCTAGTCATTTTAGACTGGTATGAAACGATAGCAAAAATTCCAAAAGGTTATCCTTATTTCGCGGTAATGCAGGAAAATGTTTCAAGCAATCAGGGAAGGGAGATGTGTCTTCTGGTTCGACTTGTCTGCGGAGAAGAGGATTATACAGCGGTTCCTGTTTATGCAAAGTCCGGAAGTATTTCTGCTTTGGAAAGGGCCGACGGGTATGTGATGATCCCGCGCAATAAAGAAGGGCTGAAAAAGGGCGAGCGTGTCCGGGTAGAGGTATTTGAATGAAACGTAATTTATATTTAAATGTTCAGGAAAAAAATGAGGCATTGGAGCAGTTTTTAGGGGCTTTCGATCATATACTTCCTAAAAAAGAGCGGATTCCTGTGACAGAAAGTCTTGGACGGGTAACAGGGGAGGCTGTTTTTGCCAGATATTCCAGTCCGTCCTACAATTTCTGTGCCATGGATGGTATTGCAGTGATCAGTTCCCATACACGAACGGCCTCAGAAGAACACCCCGTATTGTTAAAATATGAAACAGATTATCTGGATGTGGATACGGGGGATATGATTTTACCGCCTTATGATGCAGTCATCATGGCAGAGGATCTGATCGAATCGGATGAGGGATATAAAATCATTGCACCGACTCATCCCTTTTCCCATGTGCGTTCGATCGGGGAGGACATTGTTGCAAAAGAAATGATCCTGCCGTCCTGTCATAAAATTCGTGCCATAGATATATCCGTTCTTTTGTCCGCAGGAATTCATGAGATTACGGTTATCAAAAAGCCGGTGGTTGGTATTATTCCAACCGGTGATGAAATGATCGATTATACATGTCAGCCGGAGGACGGAAGGATTATTGAAACAAACTCGTGGATGTTTGCAAATCTTGTGACGGAAAATGACGGTATCGGACGCCGATATCCGATTATCCGGGATGACCTGGAACGAATTAAAAAGGCTATACTGGAAGCTGTGGATGAATGTGATATTGTAATCATTAATGCCGGTTCCAGTGCGGGACGGGATGATTATACGATTCATGCGGTGCGGGAATTGGGTGAAGTGCTGACCCATGGCGTGGCGATCAAGCCGGGGAAACCGGTCATTTTAAGTAAAGTTAAAGATAAACCGGTCATCGGCTTGCCGGGATATCCGGTATCTTCGTATCTGACATTTACCGAGTTTGTGATTCCTGTGATGAACCTTTATCTTCAGAGAAAAGGGAAGGAATATAAAAAGGTTCGGGCGAAACTCTCCAAAACCCTCATGTCCAGCTTAAAATATGAAGAATATGTGCGAGTGAAATTGGGACTCGTGGAGGGAGAACTTATTGCATCACCCCTGGAGAGGGGAGCAGGTGCCTCCATGTCGCTTGTGCGGGCGGATGGTTTCTGTGTGATCCCTCAAAATAAAGAAGGCATTTTGGCTCATGAGGAAGTGGAAGTGAAGCTGGTCAAGGATATGGATCAAATTAAACATACATTAGTATTGACCGGAAGTCATGATCTAATTTTGGATGTGATCAATGATCTTATGATGGAGGAATCGAAAGATATGTGTTTGTCCTCGACCCATGTGGGTTCCATGTCCGGATTGATCGCATTAAAGAAAAAAGAAACCCATCTGGTTCCTTCCCATTTGCTGGATGAAAAGGACGGAAGTTACAATCTGGCAATCACGAGAGAAATGTTCCCGGACGAGCAGATGGTCATTATCAAAGGGGTACGCCGCAGACAGGGGTTGATCGTGAAAAAGGGAAATCCTCTCGGGTTCCAGTCCATTCAGGATATTACGCCAGAGGTTCGTTATATTAATCGACAGCGAGGTGCCGGCACACGTGTCCTTCTGGATTATATGCTTAAAAATGCAGGAATTTCGCCAATGGATATCCAGGGATATGAGCATGAAGTGACGACCCACATGAGTGTGGCGGTGGCAGTTCAAAAGGATAATGCAGATGTGGGTATGGGTATTTATTCCAGTGCCAGGGCATTGGATCTTGATTTCGTGGATGTGACATTTGAGGAATATGATTTTGTGACTTATGCCGATTATTTGGAATTGCCTCTTGTACAGGAGTTTATCAATGTGCTGAAAAGCAGAGATTTTCAGGATAAACTGGACGCTCTGGGCGGATACAGTTATGAGGAGATTGGCAAGATCGTTTATGTGTGATCGGAGGTTGAGATCATGTTTGAAAAAAATATGGATTTCCTGACACCAAAAGAAGCAGAAAAAATCGAAAATACAAAGGTAGCAGTTATTGGCACAGGGGCGCTTGGGCAGATGGTGACCCATGAACTGGTGCGCAGTGGTTTTAAAGATTTGATTCTGATGGATCCGGATCGCATGGATTACAGTAACTTTAACCGCCAACTGTATGCTGCATATTCTGTGTTGGAGCAATTTAAGGCGGAGATTCTTGCGGCACAGATGAAAGATATTGCACCAGATATTCGCCTTCAAGTGTATACAGAGTTTTTGGATGGATCAAATGGGCAAAAGATTATTGCGGGCAGGGATATTCTTGTGGATTGTGTCGATGATATCCGGTCCAAGTTATATATGGAACAACTGGCAGAGTCGTTGAATATTCCTCTTGTACATGGCGCGGTGGAAGGATGGTTCGGTCAGATAACGTCCGTTTATCCGGGGGACCGGATCCTTTCAAAGTTATATCAGACAAAACGGCAGCAAAAGGTGACGGCAATGGCAGTGACGGTGAATACGATCGCATCACTGCAGGCTGCGGAAGTTATAAAAATTGCTATCGAAAATGAAAATATACTGAGAAAGAAAGTATTATTTGTCGACTTATGGGCAAGTGATTTTTCATATATGAACCTGGAACTGAATTAGAAAGAGGTGAGACGATGGCAACAAAATATGGCGGATATATGGGTAAAGTTCTGAAGATCAATCTGACAGACAAAGCTGTATCTGAATATCCATTTTCGGATGAAGAGAGGGAACTGTTTATTGGTGGGAAAACCATGGCGGCGAAGATATTGATGGACCATTTTAAAGGGACGGAAAAGGCTTTTTCAGAGGAAAATTTGCTTGTGATCACAACGGGCCCATTGACAGGTACAGGTGCACCAAGCTCCAGTCGATTTAATATATCGACCCTTTCACCCCAGACGGGATTTATCACATCATCCAACTGCGGAGGAAATTTCGGATATTATTTGAAAAAAAGTGGGCTGGATGCATTGATCTTACAGGGGAAATGTGAGAAACCGACATGGATTGAGATACAGAATGAAAATGTGGTCTTTCATGAGGCGGATGATCTGTGGGGAATGAAAACAACAAAAACTCAGGAAACGCTGGATGATAAGCTCCGTTTAAAAAACGGGCGTGTCCGCAAGAATGGCAAAATATGTATCGGTCCTGCAGGTGAAAATCAGGTTCTGTATGCAAGTATTGTTTCCAATGAGCGTATCTGCGGACGCGGCGGCACAGGGGCTGTCATGGGTTGGATGAATGTTAAGGCTGTCTGTGTCAGCGGCAACAAAGAAATTCCGGTGTTTGATAAAGAAAAAATGGTGAAGCATGATCAGAAATGGTTCCGGTATCTTCGCAAACATCCACTGACGGGCAATCAGCTGCCGAAACTTGGAACCGCCGGTCTGGTCAGCTCCATGCAGATGAAACATATTCTTTCTACTAAAAATTACAGTCAGGGTCAGTATGCAGATTTTGAAAAAGTCAGTGGAGAATATCTGGCAGAAAAATACCATATTGTGAATAAGGGCTGTCTGTCTTGTCCGATTCGATGTGCAAGGACGGTGGAAGTCGAAGGAAAGCAGGTCAAAGGGCCGGAGCTGGAAACTCTTGTACTTTTAGGCGGAGGTATTTTGAATAATGACCTGGAAGCGGTTCTGCGATGGAATTATGAGCTGGATGAATTGGGAATGGATACCATTTCTGCGGCGAATACCATTTCCTATGCCATGGAGGCCAATGAAAAAGGACTTTGGGATAACGGCTTAAAATTTTCGGAGACAGAAGGGATATCTGAGATTTTTGAAGATATTGCCTATCGCCGAGGGATTGGTGATGAGCTGGCCATGGGAAGCAAACGTTTATCCGAAAAATACGGCGGCAAGGAATTTGCCATTCATGCAAAGGGCATGGAGCTGGCAGCCTATGAACCAAGAAATGCGGTTGGATTAGGGCTTGGTTATGCGGTCAGCAACCGGGGCGGATGTCACCTGAACGGAGGTTATCTTGTTATACTGGAGGGCCTTGGTCTGGCGGTGAATCAGACAACCTATCATGGTAAGGCAGATCTGACGATGATGTTCCAGGATCTGATGGAAATGATTTCGGCTACCGGCCAGTGCCTGTTTACAAGTTATGCCTTTTTCCCGGCACCTCTTATAAGTCATCCAAACAGCTGGTATACAAAGGTTGTCAATGCTGTATTGCCGTATTGCGGAGCGGTTGTGCGCCTGATCAATAAAAATCCGGAAATTGCAGCCATTCATTTGCCGGTATTTCATCATACAAAAGGATTTGAGTATGCAACAGGCATGAAGATGACTTTTGGACATTATATGCGCTGCGGCGAACGCGGTTATAATCTGGAACGGGAGGTCAATCGGCGTTTTGGCGTGAATGCCAAAGATGATGCTCTGCCTAAACGGCTCACAGATACGCTGCAGGATCCGAAGAATCCGAATTCGAAGGTGCCGTTGGAGAAAATGAAAAAGATCTATTACCATGCCAGAGGATGGGATGACAATGGTCTTCCAACCAAAAAACTGCTGAAAAAATTAAAGATTGACGGGTGATTGCTATGATTACGGTAAAAATATTTGGTGTGGTTCGTCTGCAGACGGGAGTGAGCCGTTTTGAAACGGATGTCCAGACAGTGGATGAATTGCTGGATCATATTCCGGGACTGACACGAAAGGAAGCAAAAGATCTGATCGTGATGGTGAACGGCAAATCGGTTGCCCGACGACACAAATTGAGAGATGGCGACGAAGTCGCATTGCTATCACCGGCGGGAGGTGGTTGATGATGAAAATAAAGGAAAGACCATGTATTCATCCGAAGAACTGTGCAGGCTGCTCAGTCTGTGTGGAAAATTGTCCGATGGATTGTATCCGTATTAAAGAACCAGAGTTTCATGGCGATATACATACGATCGCAGAGGTAGATGTATCGAAATGTATTGGCTGTGGTATATGTGCCAAAGTGTGTCCGATCGATGCGATCGAGATGCGAAGAGGCGGAGAGGCGGTGTGCTATATGGAAAAGAAATGGAATTTGGAAACTGTTTTTTGCCGAGGCTTTCAGTCTGTAATGAAAGTGGGAATGTACTGTCTTCCATGGGGAATACCGAAGGTGCTCAAAGGCCCTGGTGCGGTAAAAAAACTTCCGGCAGCTATTAAACGTAAGAAATTTCATAAAGTGCTGGTTGTTACGGATCAGATGCTGATGGGGCTTCATTTGCTGGATGGCATGCTTGAAGCAATGGACAAAGCAGGACTGGAATATGTGATCTATGATCATGTTGCACCAAATCCGACCAATCTGAATGTGGAGGAAGGCTTAGCTCTTTACAAAGATTGTAGATGTGACTGTATCATAGCATTTGGCGGTGGTTCACCGATGGACTGTGCCAAGGGGATTGGAGCACGTGCTGCAAGGCCGAAAAAATCAGTGGAACAGCTCCAGGGATTGTTCCGGGTGTTAAGACCTCTGCCAACGATATTTGCTGTTCCGACAACTGCCGGTACAGGTTCGGAAACGACAGTTGCAGCAGTTATTACCGATGCAAAAACCCATCATAAGGCATCTATGAATGACATTTGTCTTATGCCGAAATATGCTGTTATGGATCCGGAGCTTACGGTAGGTCTGCCTCCTCAGGTGACAGCGACAACGGGTATGGATGCTCTCTGTCATGCAGTTGAGGCGTATACCAATAATACCTATAATACAAAACTGGAAAAAGAAATGTGTAAAAAAGCTGTGAAGCTTATTTATGATAATCTCTATCTTATCTATCAGGATGGAACCAATCTGAAAGGAAGATACTGTATGCAAAAGGCAGCATTTTATGCAGGACGTGCTTTTACAAGAGGATGTGTTGGTTATGTACATGCGATCGGTCATACGCTGGGCGGATTGTATGGAACACCCCATGGACTGGCCATGGCAACCCTCCTTCCCCATGTGATGAGAGCCTTTGGACCGGCAGCATATGAAAAACTGGCCGATTTATGCGACGTCTGTGGTATTGAGGCTGAAGATGATTCTTCAAAGGCAAAGGCGGAAGCATTTATCCGATGGATTGAAGATATGAAAGTAAAAATGGATATTCCGCTGTATCCGCCGACGATCAAGGAAGAAGATGTGGATCAGATTGTGGAATGGGCACACAAAGAGGGAAATCCATTATATCCGACACCGGTTGTATGGACAAAAACCGATTTTAAAGAATTTATATCGTCATTAAAGGAAAGCTAAAATTAAGACGGAAATCTTTCTAAAGAAAATGATTAGCACTCACTTTAAGTGAGTGCTAATTTTTTATTGACATTTGTACAATTAAGTATTAGAATAGCATTATTGTATGAATTATATAACAAATAGAAGGAGTGATCATGATGGGTGAAACAATGAAAGAACAAGGCAGCCTGTCAATTAACAGTGAAAATTTATTTCCTATTATAAAAAAATGGTTATATTCAGACCATGACATTTTTGTGAGAGAGCTTGTATCCAACGGATGTGATGCGATCACAAAACTTAAAAAACTTGAGATGATGGGCGAAGCAACCATAGCTGAAGATGAAAAGCTTAAAGTTGAAGTTATTGTCAACGCAGAAGATAAAACAATGATCGTACGGGATAATGGTATCGGTATGACAGCTGATGAAGTCAAAGAATACATTACTCAGATCGCATTTTCCGGTGCAACAGACTTTTTGGAAAAATATAAAGACAAGACAAATGAAGATCAGATCATTGGTCATTTCGGTCTTGGTTTCTATTCTGCATTTATGGTAGCAGATCGTGTAACTATTCAGACACTTTCCTATAAAGAAGGTGCAGAACCGGTTTACTGGGAATGTGACGGTGATTCCGAATATTCCATGGCAAAAGGCGACAGAGAGACTCGTGGTACAGAAATTACATTGTATTTAAATGAAGACAGCTATGAATTTGCCAACGAATATCGTGCACGTGAAGTTTTAGGAAAATATTGTTCCTTTATGCCGATTGAAATTTATATTTCCAAAGAAGGCGGCGAACCGGAAACTCAGAATATTAAAGAAGAAGATCTTCGTCCAGAGGATAAGGTGATTGAATATTATACTGAACCTGCCAAAACAGAAGAAAAGGAAAATGAGGACGGAACAAAGGAAGTTATTGAAATCTCACCGGAACAGAAGATGGTTAAGATCAAACGTCGTCCTTACCTTGTAAATGACACCCATCCACTTTGGGCAAAACATCCAAATGAATGTACAGAAGAAGAGTATAAAGCATTCTACCGCGATGTATTTAACGATTATAAAGAGCCTTTGTTCTGGATCCATCTGAATATGGATTATCCATTTAATTTGAAAGGTATTTTATACTTCCCTAAACTGAATCTGGAATATGAAGCGGTTGAAGGTACGATCAAGCTTTACAATAATCAGGTATTTATTGCAGATAATATTAAAGAGGTTATTCCGGAATTCCTTCTGCTCTTAAAAGGTGTAATTGACTGTCCGGATCTTCCTTTGAACGTATCCCGTTCCGCATTGCAGAATGACGGATTTGTAAAGAAGATTTCTGATTATATTACAAAGAAAGTGGCAGACAAGTTATCTGGTATGTGCAAAACAGACCGGGAAAACTATGAAAAATATTGGGATGATATTAATCCATTTATCAAATTTGGATATATGAAAGATGAAAAATTCAAATCCAAGATGAAAGATTATATTATCTATAAAGATTTGGACGGCAAATACATTTCATTGAAAGACTACCTTGAGGCATGTAAGGATAAACATGAAAATCAGGTATTCTATGTAACCGATGAAGTTCAGCAGGCCCAGTACATCAATATGTTTAAGGGTCAGGAAATGAATGCTCTGGTTTTGAACAATAGTATTGATCAGCCATTTATCAGTATGGTTGAACAGGAAGAAAAGGATGTTCACTTCCATCGAATTGATACCGATCTTGCAGATGTTTTTAAGGAAGAAGTCGGTGAAGAGGACGGCAAGGTTCTGGAAGAAAATACAAAGACTTTGACGGAAGTCTTCAAAAAAGCTCTCGGGCGCGAGGCGTTGGAAGTTAAGGTTGAAAAACTGAAAAATGAAGAAACATCTTCGATGATCACATTGAATGAAGAAAGCCGCCGTATGCAGGATATGATGAAGATGTATGGCATGACGGATATGAGTATGTTTGGCAACGAAGGTGAAACATTGATCTTAAATGCGAATAACAGCCTTGTTCAGTATGTTCTCGCAAATACTGAGGGTGAGTACACAGATATGATCTGTCAGCAGTTATATGATCTGGCACTTTTAAGCCACAAACCATTGGATGCGGCAGCCATGACAGCTTTCATTGACAGAAGCAATAAGATTATGAAAGCCCTGACAAAATAATCGGGAATACAGGATGAAAATGCACTTTCCGGGTGCTGATAAAAATGAGGAAGAAATCTATTTATGTGGGTTTCTTCCTTGTTTATTTGTTGAAGAGGAATATTCGCTTGACAAAACAAATACTCCTGAGATAATATTGAGAGTTGTATATGTAATTTACGGATTTGAAATGAGGTTTATATGAACGAAGGATTCATGCATGCAGCAGAACATGCATTTGGACATGCCATTGAGCATACGCTGGAAGAAAGTATTCGTCTTCTTCCATTTTTACTTATTACTTATATTGTTATGGAATATATTGAACATAAAATGGGAGAGAGAACCCAGAAATTTGTTCAGACATCCGGAAAACTGGGACCGGTGGTCGGCAGTATTTTGGGTGCCTTTCCCCAATGTGGTTTCTCGGCAGCAGCAGCCAGTCTGTATTCAGGCCATGTGATCACACGAGGTACGCTCATTGCCATTTTCCTCTCCACATCGGATGAGATGCTCCCGGTGATGATTTCTCAGAAGGCTCCAATGAGCATGATTTTGTCGATCATTGGGATGAAAATCGTTATCGGTATGATTGGCGGATTTTTAGTAGATATTTTATTGCATATCGTAAGAAAAGAGCCAAGACATAAGATGGATATCCACCATATGTGTGATCATGACCATTGCCATTGTGAAGAAGGCAGTGTGCTGAAATCTGCGGTGACACATACGATTCATATTTTTGTTTTTCTTGTTTTGATCACTTTTGCATTCAATTTTGTAATTGAGATTGTCGGTGAAGACAGCCTGGGAAGTTTTATTTTAAATCAGCCGATGTTAGGTTCCTTCTTGTCAGGTATTGTAGGTCTGATTCCAAACTGTGCAGCATCTGTTGTCATTACTCAGCTCTATTTGGACGGTGTGATGAGTCTGGGGGCTATGATGTCCGGTCTTTTAGTCGGAGCAGGTGTAGGTCTGATCGTGCTGTTCCGAACAAATGAATCAGTAAAGGAAAGCCTGACATTGACAGCCATGTTATATGTGATTGGTGTGGTTGCCGGTATTTTGATTGATTTATTGGGCATTGTGTTATAATTTTTGTATATACTATGGAGTGTGGGCAAAGGAGGTCGGATATCAATGATAAAATTTTTGGGACTTTCAGCGGCAATCTGCGGCAGCGATCTGGCGATCAAGTCAACTGTTAAAGAAAAAGTTGCACTAAACAGTCGAAAGGACATTGTGAAAGATAAAGTGATTCTGACAAAGTTTTACAATAAAGGTGCAGCACTTGGTTTTATGTCGGATCACCCGGAGCTTCTTAAAGGAATCACCATATTCAGTGTGGGAAGCCTGGCCGGTGCACTTTCGGTGGTAAGCGGCTTAAAAGGACATGCTTTGCAAAAAGTCGGATTTTCCATGATACTTGGCGGTGCCGGCAGTAATGCATATGAACGCTTACGGTATGGAAAGGTGACCGACTATATCCGTTTGAATATGGGCAGTCCGAAATGTCGGCGTGTGGTTTACAATCTGGGAGATTTTGCCATATTTGCCGGAACAGCCTTACTTCTTCTTGGAGAATGTTTTGAATTAAAAAAGTAGATCGAATAAATAAACAATAATATCCCGTGGAATTGGATGCTTTTTGCACAATTCGATGGGATATTGTTGTTTATAGAGAATGTGCTTCCGATGATTAGGATCTGTGTCGAATTCTGCGATATATAATAATTGAAAGGGGGCTGTTGTTTTTATATAATCTACAGTATCAAGAAAATCGTTCTGACAGAACTTCATATCTGATTTTTCGAGCTTCATTCGAAGCAAATTTTTCAAAGTAAATTCAAAAGTAAAACAGGAGGAAATGAATGGGTAAGACACTGAGAGATTATTTTCCAATGATTCGGACAAGAGAAGAAATTATAACGGATATTGAACATATGCCGATGGTCCAATCGTTATATAAGACATGGAAATCGGAAGAAAAAGAAGCTTTTTTAGATATTTGCACAGGGACCAGAGGCGTTAAGATGATGTATGATTCTTTTTTTAAGGAGATTATGAATCCAGAATATACTCCCGAAAGACTAAATGATTTTTTATCACTGCTGTTGTCACAATCTGTACGGATTAAAACAGTACTTCCAAATGACTCAACACGTATAGCGGATGAAAGTTCCCTGTTAATCATGGACATTCTTGTTGAACTGGAAGACGGAAGCCTGGCTAATATTGAGGTTCAAAAAATAGGTTATCTTTTTCCTGAAATGAGGAGTGCATGTTATTCAGCGGATTTGCTTCTTCGGCAATATAAAAGGATTAGAGATGAAAAGAAACGGATGGGAAAGCAATTCAGTTATAGGGATATTCAGCCAGTATATGTTATTGTGTTGTTTGAAAAAAGTCCTCTTCCTTTTAAAAAATTTCCGGATACTTATTATCATTATTCAGAACAGAAGTCCAACACAGGAGTGGAATTGAAAAATCCGCAAAAATTTGTATATTTAGCCCTTGATGTTTTTAAAGAAAAACAGGATAATGGAGATGGAACTATACATAACAAGTTAGAGGCATGGTTGACATTTTTGTGCAGAGATGAACCGGAATGGATTTTAAAGTTAATAAAAAAATATCCGGATTTTGAGTTTTTGTATGAGGATATTTATGAATTGTGCCGGAATATGGAGAAAGTGATGGGTATGTTTTCAAAAGAATTACTTGAATTGGATCGAAATACTGTTAGACTCATGATTGATGAGATGCAGGAAGATATTGATCAGCTTCAAGTGGAGAGGGATCAATTGCAGGATGAGGCAGCACGATTGCAGGACGAAAATCATCAGTTACAGGAGCAATTGAAAGATTCTGAAGAGAAATCAAGAAAACTTGAGCAGCAGGCACAGGAAATTATACGATTGAAAAAAATGCTGGAAGGAAAATAAATTTCCATTTTGAATATACGAAAGAAAAAACTGGATATTATATAGAAATATATAGAATCTTGGAAATAGATGAGAAAATCAGGATATCCCGTAGGTTTCCATGCGTGTCAGCATGATTTCCTACGGGATATTGTTTTTGATAACAGGATGACAGTACTGCCTGCTATTCAAAAAGTTTTTCAAGCTCTGTAAGGTACGTATCGAAAACTTTCAGGGCAGCCCGCGTTGGCTCACCGGTTGTCATATCGATTCCGCAGGATTTTAACAAATCCATGCAATCCATGGAGCAGCCGCCGCTTAAGAATCGTTTATAATCATTTAAGGCATTTTCATCTCCGGTGAGGATCCGGCTTCCAAAAGCAATTGCAGCAGAAAGGCCGGTTGCGTACTGATAAACATAGAACGGAGAATAAAAATGAGGGATTCGTGCCCATTCCATGGCAATTTCATCATCTATGACCATATCTGGTCCAAAGTAAAGTTTGTTCAGTTCTTTATAAACATCACAAAGGGCATCACATGTCAATGCCTCACCTCTGGCTTCCATTTCGTGAGTGATTTTTTCAAATTCAGCAAACATGGTCTGACGGAAGAGCGTACCTTTAAACTGATCCATTAAATGATTTAACAGGTAGGCTTTTTCCTCTTTGGAAGATGCTTTTTTCAGCAAATAGGAGATGAGAATGTACTCGTTGCAGGTGGAGGCAATCTCGGCAACAAAAATATTATAATTGGAATTTACATAGGTCTGGTTCATGTTAGTGTAACAGGAGTGGAGTGAATGACCCATTTCATGAGCCAGGGTAAATACATTATCCAGTGTACCCTGATAATTGAGCAATACATATGGGTGCTGTCCGTAAACACAGGTTGAATAGGCTCCGCTGCGTTTTCCTTTATTTTCATAAACATCGATCCAGCGATGCTCAAAGCCCTCGTTGAGAAGACGGATATAATCCTCACCCAATGGTTTAAGACCATCCAACACGATCTGTTTGGCGGTATCAAAGGAATATGCCGGAGAATCATATTCAATGATCGGTGTATAAACATCATACATATGAAGTTCATCCACACCTAAAAGTTTTTTTCGTAAAGCTACATAGCGGTACATGGAAGGAAGAAATTCGTGGACGGTGTCAATCAACTGGGTATAGACAGAAACGGGAATATTGTCATTGTCCAGATGGGCTTCCATGGTTGAATTGTAGTGTCTCGCTTTCGTATAGAATAATTCCTTCTTTACATTGGCACTGTAGGCAGCGGCCAGCGTATTTCTGTAATCCCCATAAGTGTGATAGAGCACCATAAAGGCATCTTTGCGTACCTGACGATTTTTATTTTCCATAAGGGAAATGAAACGACCATGTGTAATCTCGATTTTATTGCCATGACCGTCATCAATGGATGGAAAACGAAGATCCGCATTGTTGAACATATTGAAAATCGTCTGAGGTCCGTAGCTCATATCTGCACTTAAGGAGAGAAGCTCTTCTTCACGTTCGGATAATGTATGGGCCTTTTGACGTAAAATATCTATCAGATAGTGGTGATAGTTTTCAAGGTCTGGCGTTTGCACACACCACTCTTCGATGGTCTCATCGGTTAAGGAGAGCAGTTCCGGTGCTTCCCATGAAATAGCTGCGTAAAAACGATTGTAAAGTCCGAGAGCCTGACTTTTCATAGCCTGTGCCCGGGTGTTTGTTGTATCCTGGTCGCAGTATTGGAAAGCATAACTGTATAAGCGGTCAATGACGAGAAGTAATGTATCTTTGGATTGAAGATAGTGTAACAGATCATCGGCAGATTTTGAAATTTTACCGCGAAATGCTGTAAGGTCATCGAAATGCTTTTCAATTTCTGCCATTTCCTTTTCAAAAGAGGCATCATTGGCACAAAGCGGGGTCAGATCCCAGGTGTCTTCCGGATGGATTTCGGAACGCAGAAGAATATTGTTATTTTTCGACATAAAAAGTCCTCCTTGAATATTTTACTTTGTGATTTTTTCATAATAGTAACAGTATAATAATTTATTGTTTTTTTATCAATAATGGATTGATTTTTTTTTATCATTCGTATAAAATGGAACTGACAATTTAATAATGAGAGGAATTACTTAATTAAGAAGGAGAAATTACGATGAAAAGATCAAAAAAGATTCTTTTAAGTGTAATGACACTTGTAGTAACTGTTGCACTCTGCGCATGCGGAGGCGATAAGGGAGGCGAGACTTCAGCTGAGAGTAATAACTCTACGGAAACAAGTAAAGAGACTGGGGCAGCAATCGAAGGTGAAATCGTCAGAGGAGGCGAGATCACAGTTGGTATTACCCAGGATCTGGACAGTCTTGACCCGCACAATATGGTGCAAGCAGGAACTCGTGAAGTATTGTTTAATGTCTTTGAAGGCCTTGTAAAGGCTGACAGTGACGGTAACCTTGTGCCTGCAGTTGCAAGCGGATATGAGATCTCCGATGATGCGAAAGATTATACTTTCACATTGAGAGAGGGCATCACATTCCACGATGGCTCAGCAGTCACAGTGGAAGATGTTAAATATTCGATTGAACGTTATGCGGGGATTAACAGCTCCGCATTTTCTATTTTAGAGAGTGTTGAGATTGTTGATGAAAGTACAATTGTTGTGCATTTATCTGAAGGAAATACAGAATTCCTTTCAATGCTGACATTGGAAATCATTCCGCAGAGTAATGAAGCAAACTTTGCTACAAATCCGATCGGAACTGGCCCATTCAAATTTGTATCTTATACACCAGGACAGGATTTTGTAGTGGAAGCTTATGAAGGCTACTGGAATCCGGAACTTCCATATCTTGACAAAGTAACATTCAAGATTGTTGCGGATGCAGATACAGCAGTTGTACAGCTTCAGGCAGGTACATTGGATATTGTTCAGTATCTCTCTGAAGATCAGGTAGCTACTCTGACAGACGGCTTTAACATTATTGAAGGAAGCATTAACTACATCCAGGGTCTTTTCCTTAGCCAGGATTTTGAACCATTCAAGGATGTACGTGTACGTCAGGCTATGAACTATGCTGTTGATAAACAGATGATCAACGACTTCTTATTTAACGGCAAAGCACATATTCTTGGAACACATATGATTCCAGCAATGGGTAAATATTATAACGAAGAAACAGAAAACTATTACACAAGAGATGTGGAAAAGGCAAAAGAACTCCTCAAAGAAGCCGGTTATGAAAACGGTTTTGATTTAACGATCACAGTTCCAAATAACTATTCCAACCATGTGGCAGCTGCTGAGATCATTGTTGAAAATCTCAAGGAAGTTGGCATTAATGCAAAGATTGAACTGATTGAAATGACTGCATGGACAGAAACAGTTTACCAGGGACGCGAATTTGAATCAACAGTTATCGCATTCACAGCAAAACTTGATGCAAGTACAACACTTCGTAACTATTATACAGAGTCACCGACAAACTTCTGCAACTACAGCAGTGAAGCTTTTGATACAGCTTATATGGCAGCAAAAGCATCCATTGATGATGAAGAAAAGATTGAACTTTATAAAGAATGTCAGATGATTCTTGCAGAAGAAGCTGTTGCGGTTTACATTGAAGACCCGGCAAACTTGGTAGCCATGAATGAAAATCTTGCAGGCTACGAATTCTATCCAATTTCTGCACAGGATGTATCCTTAATTCATTTCGTACAGTAATAATTGAATAGAGAATAAAATAATTGAATGATTAAACAGGGAAAGGGCACGAACACCATGAAATACATGATAAAAAAAATAACAACTCTCATTATAACTTTGTTACTTGTATCCGTGGTCACGTTCGTGGCCTTTTCTGTCATTCCGGGGGATGCGGCGGTAGCAAAACTCGGATCGGAAGCTACACCGGAACGTATTGAAGCGATGAGAGAAGAGATGGGGCTGAACGGAACAATCCCTGAACGTTATATGCGATGGCTTAAAGGAGCTGTTCATGGAGATTTCGGTGAGTCTTATCAGTACAGAGGCATTCAGGTAAGCGAGTTGCTGGCACAGCGTCTTCCGGTAACCATGCTGCTGGCTGTCCTGTCTTTAATTTTGATTTTAGTTTTTTCAATCCCATTGGGGATTATATCTGCCCGAAAGGAGGGCACGTGGGTTGATGTGTTTGTCAACCTGTTCACCCAGATTACGATGGCGATTCCAGCTTTCTTTCTGGGAATGTTATTAACATATGTATTAGGTATAGTGCTTAAGCTTTTTCAGCCTGGCAAATTTATCATGCCGCAGGATGATTTCTGGGGATGTCTCCGTTATCTTCTGTTCCCGGCAATTGCCATAGCCATTCCGAAAATTGCCATGGTTGTGAAATTCTTGAGAAATTCGGTTCTAAGTGAAGTGAAAAAAGACTATGTTCGTACAGCTTACAGTAAAGGTAATTGTACGAAAAAAGTATTATATATACATGTGTTCCAGAACGCATTGATTCCTGTTATCACATTCTTTGCCATTGTCTGTGCAGAGGTTCTTTCAGGAAGTATTGTCGTGGAACAGGTTTTTGGTGTGACCGGCATTGGACGCCTTTTGGTCACAGCGATAACAAACCGTGATTTTCCGGTTGTTCAGGCGGTTGTCCTTTATGTGACGGCCCTTGTTATTATTATCAATTTTGTTGTCGATATGCTCTATCAGTTAGTAGATCCTAGAGTGCGAACAGAGTAGGAGTACAAAGTGAGAAAGAAGAAATGGAATTATAATTTAACCATTGGGGTGATCCTGACGGCGATTATTCTTTTGATGGCTGTGATCGGTACATTCTGGACACCCTATGGTCCAACCGATATGAATGGTGCACTCAAGAATGCTGCTCCATCTTTACTCCATCCCTTTGGATGTGATAATTACGGACGGGATGTTTTGAGCCGTATTATGAATGGTATGGGAACAACATGCTTTGTTGCTTTCTGTGCAGTGGGGATTGGTGTGGCTTTTGGAACGATCATCGGTTCTGTAACCGGTTTCTTCGGTGGCTGGGTAGATGAAATTGTCATGCGTGTGTCCGATGCCATCAGTGCATTTCCGACGATTTTGACAGCACTGATCTTCATCAGCCTTTTAGGACCGGGCAAAACCAATGTTATTTATGCATTGGGTATCTTGTTTATCCCAAGCTTTGCCCGAATCGTTCGAAGTGAAATGATCCGATATAAGGAACTGGAATTTGTCAAAAGTGCCCAGGTTATGGGGGCGAGCAAATTCCGGATTATTTTTGTTCATATTTTGCCGAATGCCCTGGTCAGTATGCTGACAACAGCAACTGTGGGATTCAACAATGCTGTACTGGCAGAAGCAAGTATGAGTTATCTTGGTCTGGGGGTTCAGCCGCCGGAACCAAGTTTGGGGCTGATGCTCTCAGATGCCCAGGCGTATTTACAGATTGCACCATGGTGTTCCATCTTTCCGGGCATTGTGATTGTCGTTATTATTTTGGGATTCAGTATGATCAGTGAAGGCCTGCGTGTACATCAGACCAGATAGGAGAAAGCGATGGCAGAAAAACTTTT
>JAXJRF010000085.1:0-4912 GCA_036310765.1 Frisingicoccus sp. | reverse complement strand
TGAGCTCCAAGAATATTCATACCCTCTTCGATCGGGAATACACCAATGTTCAAAAGAACAACCGCTTTTCCCTTTGTCTGAGCATATACTTTGCTGCCATGACGAAGAAGTGCACCTGTTTTGATCACTTCTTCCAAAGAAACATAACCACACTGTCTGGCTGTTGCGATGATCTGACGTACACATTCCCGCTCTGTTTTTCCATGATCCAGGAAATATTTATAATCTTTGATCAGAGCATCCATAATCTCCATATCTTCATCTGTATATGTATTCCATGCATTTTCTTTCATTTGTAAATTCCTCCTACACTAAAAATGATAATTCCTTTTCAATGCTTTGTATATCGGACATGATCATCTGCTGGCGTTCACCAAGCAATAATCCCTGATTATACTGATAATATTTATCACAGCCGTTTTCACCAATAAACCAGAGAGCAAAATAACTTGCATTCAGTTCTGTGATAAAAACAACCATCTCCTGACTTTCTCCAAAGGCCCTTTCCACAAATGCAAAAGCATTGTTAAAGTAGGCCTTCCACTGTTCCAGCATCGACTGACGTTTGCCGACAACCTCGTTAAATTTAAGCTTGATGGTTTCAAAATCAGCTCCGCCCCGAACACATTTTACATAGTCTTCCAATGTGTTCATCAGGCGCAGGCATATACGCATATCTGATTTTTCCATAGCCTTGCCATTTCCATTCTTTTCCCATTTGGATTTTTCCATATCAAGGGCATCCTGCATTCCTTCCAGAAGATCCGGTGCGGATTTGACGAATTTAAGAACAGAAAATAATTTTTCAACATAACCATCCATCTCAAAGCATTCTCTGGCACCGTCACTTAACGCACTGACAATAAGTCCGAGAACACTTAATTTTTCATCAAACGGGGCCCCTCCAATACGTTCAACAGAACCTTCTTTTGTCTGTCCCTGGAGAATATCGTCCACTTTATAATCCATAGCATATTTACGGTATAAATCCAAATATGCGGCAAACTCCTTCGCAATTCTCGGATGCTGGAGATACTGACCGATCACCCCTTCTGTCACTGGAATATCCAGCTTTTCATAGGTACGGATCATCTGGGACAGATCCTCCCATCCGCGGGCTGTCACAAACCGTTTGCCTTCAACAGTTGTTTCCACCGTATAAAAATTCTCCCGTTTGACATCCAGATAGGAAATAATGCTGCCATGGACACCGGCCTTATAGGCGTATTCTTTCCATACTCCAAGATTTTCAACAACATCAATCCGTTTTACGCGGTCCAAAGTAACAATGTCAAATTCTTTAACTGACTTATTATACTCCGGCGGATTGCCTGCTGCAACAATGATCCATCCCTCTGGAACCTGATGATTTCCAAAAGTCTTCCCCTGCAAAAACTGCAGCATGGTCGGTGCAAGTGTTTCCGACACAC
This sequence comes from Frisingicoccus sp., assembly GCA_036310765.1. Lineage (GTDB taxonomy): Bacteria > Bacillota > Clostridia > Lachnospirales > Lachnospiraceae > Frisingicoccus. Next base: position 3,482 of record JAXJRF010000085.1, on the reverse strand, counting down.
AGTTGATCTCATCAATAAATAATATACCTTCCTTAAGTCCGGTACGCTCCATCTGATCATAGACCGAACCAATAATTTCACTCATGGTATATTCGGTAACCGCATATTCCTTGCCGCCAAACTCTCTATGTTCAATAATCGGAAGACCAATAGCAGACTGACGGGTGTGATGGGTAATCGTATAGGCAACAAGACCAATACCACATTCTCTTGCCACCTGCTCCATAATGGCCGTCTTTCCAATTCCCGGAGGTCCAATGAGGAGCACTGGACGCTGATGGGTCCTACCGATTTCATAATTGCCAAACTCATCCTTTGCTGTATAAGCTTTGACGGTATGAACAATCTCTTCTTTTGCTTCTTTAATGTTCATTTTATTCACTCCATGTTAATATATCATCCGGTTCAAGAATCACCTTCATCGCCCATGGCGGAACCTTGATATCTGTATAATCTTCTTTAACAAAAATAAATACCGTTTCAAATCCCGGCTTTTTGGCAGGAAATTCTCCATAGCCATCTGTAAAATAAAGAACGCCCTTCAGATTTTGAAACTCTCTTTCCTGCACCAGCTTTTCCACATAGGCCAGACCTTCTTTGAAACTTGTGCCGCCGCGGCCGCGAACGACAAGATGTTTCATGCACTCTTCCAACTGCTCTTTTGTTTTAATCTTCATATCCATCTGAACCTTTGCATCACACTGGATAATATGAAGATTCATCGTTTTAAAAAAGCTGTCCATACTGTTCAATATATTAAAGGTTTCATGAAAAAACCGTCTCAGCGTCTCTTCCCCACAGGATTCCGATGTATCCACAATGATCGCCAGCTCCTGAATCTTTTCGGATTCTCTGTATTCCAGCGGCTCGATCAGCGGTACATTGCCATAGGTATTTAATCCAAAATTATAAAAAATATAATCAAAACTGTCCATATCCAGTTTTATTTCTTCGTTGACAACCATAAATTTTCTCAAAAACTGACGATAATCATAGGTCTCACGAAGACTGATATTCATCTGAAGCAGCAGATCACCTGCTTTATCTCCCATACTTTTTGAAAATGTCTCCAGATTGGTTTTTATCTTCTCGCTGATATCTTTCCACTTTTTATCTTTTTGCTGTTGCTGCGACTGATTCTGATTCTCATCCTCATCATCCTGACCTTTCCAAAAAGAATGGTCGTCCTGTTTAAACAGCTTTTCCGCATTGAAAATTTCCCGGGGATGCAGGGGATGATTCATCAGCCACCGGTAAACGGATTGGGCATTGAGCACCTTCGTATCTTTTCCAATCCGATAATACCATGCTTCCCGCTCATCGCTAATAACACGTTTCACACAGACTGCATCAAAATGATCCACCAGAGATTCTGCCGCAATATCACAGGCCAGATTCCAAAGCTGTTCATCCCGCTCCATACGTCCGGTCGTGTGTCTGAAAATATTGTGCATCAGCATATGCACGTAAACCCGGTTCACATCTTGGGGCCATTCCCGATAGGCAGATACAAGCCAGTTGGGATTGAATAAGATTTTAGATCCATCCGTACCTATACTTTTTGTACTTAAATTCATCTCATAGTCCAATGCACTGAGTGCAATATCAAAATAACGCATGGACATATATATTTCATTCCGGGATGCGGATAAAATCTGTTTTCCCACCCGGTCAATTTTTTCTCTTACTTCATTCATTCCAAGTCATTCCTATAACTCAAAAGATTTTGTCATTGCCGAATAATGAGTATTTTTGTACTGCATCAGCATGCTGACAAACTCGGGAACACCATTTTTCTGTCCATAGAGAATACCCTCATCTAGAATCTCTTTTGAAAGCGGTTCACCTTCAGTCAACAAAGGAAATAGATTCCATCGTTTTGTTTCGATCAGATACATGAGCATCTCTCCACCCATGCTTTTCAAATGGTCCACATACTTCTTTCGTGCTGTTTCTGACAATTCATAGGGATAGCTCAATCGCTTTAATGCCAGATCCATAACCGTTTTTGGCTCATCACGATGAATCGCCTGTTCAAAAATTTCATCATATTTCAAATAATCGATGCCTGTTCCATTGACACAATTGCGATACAGACTTCCTGTGCCATAGGTTCTGTGATTAAACTGACGTGCTTCCTCATTGGCTGTTTCTTCGTAAAAAAACTCTGTAAAAACAAGCTGTGAAACATTCCCGTCTTTATAATGAAAGGTAACTGTCTGATTAAAATTGGTTTCATTTAAAATCGTATTAATACGATTTTCATTTCCCTGTTGTGTATGTATATGAATATCCGTCAGATCTGTATCATTTCGAAAAGCACCATAACCCATACTGGCAATAGTATCTGGAAGATCGATACGAACCAGACGTATGCAATTATAAAAGCCATAGTCCCCGATCGATTGTGTTGTCTCAGGAAGTTCCATCTGCTCCAGAAAACGACATTCGGCAAAGGCATAGTCTTCCAATTTCTTTAAATATTTCGGCAGACGCACACGCTTAATCTCTCTTCTGCCATAAAAGGCCCGTTCACCGATCACTGTTACCGGATGTTCCTGCCATGTATCTGGTATGGAAACAACCGCCTCTTCGCCAATTGCTGCAACCAGCTTTGCACTGCCATCTTCCAGTATGTCGAATTTAAATTCCATCTCTAAGCTTCCTTTCCAAGCAGATCCCGCACAACAGCCGAGGCGATCAAAAGGCCGGCTGTACCTGGCACAAAGGCAACACTTCCCGGTGTACGGTGATTTGCCACAGGTTCCTCTGTTGAATAAACAACTTTTAAATGTTTGACTCCACGTGCCTTTAACTCGCGTCGCATAACCTTTGCCAGCGGGCACATGCTTGTCTTATAAATATCCGCCAGCTGGAGCTTGGACGGATCCAGTTTATTGCCTGTTCCCATCGAACTAATCACCGGAACATGATGTTCCTGACACTTCATAACAATCTCAATCTTTGCAGTTACTGTATCTACAGCATCTACCACATAATCATAGTCTTTAAAAGGAAATGTATGACTGTTTTCCGGAAGAAAAAAGGTTTCCCATGTATGAACTTTGGTATCCGGACAGATTTCACCGATCCGTTCTTTCATAACCTGAGTTTTCATGCGGTCAATCGTAGATTCCAACGCAATAAGCTGCCGATTCAGATTGGACATACTTACCACATCTTTATCAACCAATGTCAATTCACCGACACCGCATCTGGCGAGAGCCTCCACAACATAGCCGCCCACACCGCCAATACCAAAAACTGCCACATGACATTCCGAAAGGCGTTTAAGCCCTTCTTTACCAATTAACATCTCAGTTCTCTGAAATCTTTCTTCCATTTTATTCCTCCTTAAACCACACCGTTCTTATAATAACACATTATTTGTCAAAAATAAAGAGCCCATACCTATGGACTCTTTGCAGAAAATGATTCAAAAATAATTATTTCTCTTTAAATTTCTCAATATATACCCCTCG
>JAXJRF010000084.1:0-5454 GCA_036310765.1 Frisingicoccus sp. | reverse complement strand
CGCAGGCTTTTGGCCAATGACAATGCCTCCGCCTTTTTAAAGTCCATCAACGTTCCATCAATATCCCATAGCAAAACATCATATCTCATAAAATTGTCTCCGCTGTATACATCGGCATAAAGTCCTCCGTATCATTGCAGAGAAAGCCGCCTTTTGCCTCAAGGATTTCTTTAATCACCTTACGTGCCTTTAAGGAATCACCTTCCTCATAGCTTACCACATAAATCGATTGAATATGATTCTCTTCCAGGAACTGCAGATCCAACGGATCCACGAAACATTCCCGTCCATCCTGAAAGATCAGGGAATCCCGATCCAGAACAACCTCCATCAGATTCAACGCCGGCCAGACGTCAATCTTTTCTTCGTTCACAGACTTAATCAATCCTGTCAATTCTTTGGCATCCGTCTCTTCCGGTGTCATATAATAGTATTCTAAAATCTTTTTCTTTGGTGTCTCAACAGCTTTTGTTTTCTTAATTTTCATGCCAATCCTCCTTCTGTTTCTCTGATGATTCCGGCAACGCTGTTCATAATTCGTGCCGTCATGCCCCATATCACCCGGTCACCATATTCATAAAAGTGTACCGGATATTTTCCTTTGTACCATTTATAATCCTGTCCTCCCTCAATCTTATCAAAAGGAAAATCCTCCTGCGGCACATTACACACCTTATTATAATAGGTCTGCGGCTCTGTATCTAAAAAGTATTTTAACGGCACTGTAAACACTTCTTCAACCTCATCCCGGCTGAATGTGCCTTTGTAATCTTCAAGCTCCGCCAAAAAAGGATACAAGATCATATTCGAAGGCAGCACCAAAATATCCATCGGTGCAACCATCTCCACCTGCTCCGGCTGAATAAGAAGTTCTTCACATATTTCGCGGCAGGCACTTTCTTCCTGTGTCTCATTCAATTCACAGCCGCCTCCCGGGAAACAGATCTCACCCGGCTGATGTTTCAGGTTGCTGGCCCTCACCTCAAAAAGCACTTCATACCCTTCCTGCTTTTTGATCAACGGGATAACCACCGCCGAACGACGGTATTTTTCATAATCTATTAATGCGGGTTTCCGCCCGCGAAGTTTTTCAAGCATTTCAACGCTCCTATCTGGTCTTTCTATGTATAGTATCTATTTTACACCACAGACTTTCATTTGAAAAGCCACTCCCTGCCTATTAATTATGTTCGAAAATCCCCCGGCTATTCAAAAAAAGGAACAGCTTCCAAACTATTTAATACGGTTTGAAACTGTTCCTTTATGATTTGTAATGGTATTTTAGTTATGTTTATGCAATTTTTTCAGTAAGTGACATGGTTCCTTCAGCAAAGACGCAGCTATCCATAACCTTCAGATCTTTGGAAACTAAAGGTCTAAAATCCATGTGTGCCATAATATCTCTTTCAATATCGATACCCGGTGCAACCTCAATAAGCACCAATCCATCCTGTGTCAGTTTGAATACGGCACGTTCTGTAATATAGAGAACATCTTTGTTCATGCGTTTCGCATAATTGCCGCTGAATGTAATCTGTTCAACATCTTTGAGGAACTTATGACTCTTGCCTTCCTGACAGATTTCAAGCTTGCCGTCTTTTACACGAACATCCAAGCCGCCTGCTGTAAAGGTTCCGCAGAAAACAACTTTTTTCGCATTCTGAGTAATATTGATAAAGCCGCCGCAGCCTGCAATCTTAGGGCCAAATTTACTTACGTTAATATTACCGGATGCATCACACTGTGCAAGTCCGAGGAATGCCATATCCAGGCCGCCGCCATCATAGAAATCAAACTGATAAGGCTGATCCAGAATACATTCCGGATTGGAAACAGCACCAAAGCTCTTGCCGCCTGCAGGAACACCGCCGATCGGACCGGATTCAACCGTCAGCTTCAATCCTTTAATACCTTCTTCGTTCGCAACGCTGGCGATACCTTCCGGAATACCGATACCCAGATTAATGATCGCATCGGTACGCAATTCCATTGCTGCACGACGGCTGATAATCTTACGCACACCAAGCTCCATCGGTTTGATACTGTCCACAGGAACACGAATATCACCACAATAAGAAGGATTGAAATGTTCAGCAAATGTCTGCATATGATTTTCCGGTTCAGCTACAACAATCGCATCCACATAGATTCCAGGAATCTTTACAAGACGCGGATCAATACTTCCTGCTTCAACAACACTCTGAACCTGAAGAATAACTTTGCCGCCGGATGCCTTTACCGCCTGAGCAATAGAAAGACTTTCCAGTGTAACTGCTTCTTTTCTCATACAGGCATTACCTTCCGGATCACAGTAGGTTGCCCGGATCATTGCCACATCAATAGGAAATGACTTATAATAGAGGAATTCATCGCCATCAAGTTCGATAAGCTTAACGATGTCTTCTGTTGTCCGTTCATTGAGTTTGCCGCCGCCGTTTCTTGGATCCACAAATGTTTCAAGACCGACATGGGTAATCGTTCCCGGTTTTCCAGCTGCAATATCTCTAAATAAATGGGTAATAACACCCTGTGGCAAATTATAAGCTTCGACATTGTTATCCACTGCCAGCTTCTGAAGTTTCGGTGTCAATCCCCAGTGACCGCCAATAATACGTTTTAACATTCTTTCATGTCCAAGATGGTTCAATCCTTTGTCTTTGCCATCCCCCTGTCCCGCTGCATAAACCAATGTTAAATCTCTTGGGCATCCGGTTTCCAGAAAACGTTTCTCCAAAGCAGATGTCAATTCTTCCGGATGATTACATCCAACGAAACCACCGACTGCAATTGTATCTCCACCCTTAATCATCATAGAAGCTTCTTTCGCACTCATAATTTTACACATAATAAAATACCTCCCGTTATCATTTCTTATTTTCACTGATCTCTAATCTCTTAATTAACTCTATTGTACTTATAAAAATACAATCCGTCCAATACAGTTAATTCATCAAATGATAACCGGGAGATATTATTACACCACTGCATCTATCTCTATTTTTTTCAATTGTTTTACATATATGTTTGAAAATTGTCAAACTTACGGGTTTGTCCCACATTTAACAATCAACAACAGCATCCACACATTAAATTCAGGGCCAAACACTGACAACAAAAGTTATCAATATCCACTGTCTGACGGCCATAGCCCCCTGCCATATTGCCATACCACTGACGGCCGGACTGAAGCTGCTGCCACAGCATCTGATACTGAACATTGTTCGGCTCCATATCCAGTGCCTGACGGGCCATCTCCTGTGCCCGGATATTATTACCCATTCCCGCATTGGCAAGTGCTGAAAAATAATACCACCGGGCATTCCGATTCTGGATCCCTTCAAGTACATTCAACGCCTCGCGGTAACGGCGGCTGTTGATAAAGTTTGCTGCAGCCTGCATCTCTACCGTATCCGTATCACCTCCGGCAGTTTGTCCGCCCTGACGATAACCGTAGTCATAGCCCTGTTGTCCCTGTTCTCTTTCTTTCATGATCTGAGTATAGGCCTGCTGAATCTGTTTAAATTTTTCTTCAGCCATCTTCTCATCCGGCTTGCCAATATTCGCATCCGGGTGATACCTTCGGCTCAAGGTACGATAAGCCTTTTTGATCTCATCATCGCTTGCCGATGGAGAAACTCCTAATATATCATAAGGATTCATCCTTAACTTCCTCCGTTTTGTTCTTGCCCTTTCGGACCTTCATATATTTATACCATACTCCAGCATATAATATATTTCGTAAAATTTCAACATCCATATCCAATGGAAGCTGTTCAAAATGTCGGGCGCAGTCTGCCATCATCAGATCCAGCATGGCGAAAACCTGATCTTCAAAATTTTCCCGCTGCTTATAAGGGATCAACGGATTAAAATGTCCTTTCTGAATATCCTTCTCCAGATCCTCATAGGCATCCATAAGATAAATAAACTTTCCAAGATAAAATCCCACATTCTTCAGCATCTCTGCCCAGGCATCGTCTTTCCAGTTAAAAAGCTCACCCAACATCGTTCCCGTCAAGCCAGCCAGTTTATCAAGATCCTTTTCACCCGACCGTTCTGCCGCTTCCAGGCGATACACATAATTCTTAACCGCCCGCCACTGTCTCGGATAGATATGCGACAGTTTTCGAACCTTGCCGCGAATTGTACGCATCTGAGCCAGAGCCGAAATCTTCCGGTCATCCTTCCAGTGATCCTGTGCCAGATAATAACTGAGGATCAGCGTCATATCCGCCGCATAATCCAGGTGAGGATTCTCATAAATATGCTGTTTCTTCATTGGATGCAGCTTGCAGCGATAATCCCGCTCCTTACATGGCAGCTCGCCTTCATACAAGGACATGTGCAGGAGTGCCATAAATGTCATATCATTGTTCAGACATATCTGTCCGGCAGGTCCGTACTTGCGTTTTAATGTCTGACACAGACCACAATAAACGCCTTTATACTTTTTGTAATCTTTAATTTTTAATTCGGGTTCATTAATGACAACATAACCAAACATAACTAACTCCGTTTAATAAAATCATTCCCGCATTTTGAACAATGAATACTGATCTTTCCTTTGCCCTTCGGCACACGCAGCTTCTGCTTACACTGGGGACAGGCAAACACCCGATATCCCTTATTCCGTTCCATAGACCGTTTTTTATTCGTAAACCAGCCGGTCAAACGATAATATTGCTGCAAAAATGCCTGATTCTCTGCATAACGTTTCGAAATATTTCTGGAAAAACTGCGGTAATAAATATATACAAGCAAAACGATACCTACGGTATAGAATATATTCACATCTACAATAATACCAATCAATACCAGTGCCAGCGAAATCCAGGAAAGTACCTGGTTCATCTTGTCATTCCCATATCTGCCAGTCATAAATCTGCGAAATTTTTCGCGCATATCCATCTTCCTTCCATTTAAAGCAATGATATAACTATACGCTTCATGACTCCTGAATTCAATTAAAGTTTGGTTTATTTTTCCTAAAAAATTTCTAAAATTTTTGGATTGGATCTGAATCGTCATCCTCAATCACTTCAATATGCTTGATGACCACATAATATCCCTGTTTTTCGTTGATTTCCACATAGACGCGGTCACCCACTTTGTGCCCAAGAATGGCTTTCCCAATCGGAGACTCGGTGCTTATACGTCCCTCAAGGGAATTTCCTCGAATGGTTGTGACAAGCTTGAAGCGTTCTGTTTCGTCATCATCCTCAAAATACACATCCACCAGCTTATTGAGCCCTACTTCGTCGTCGCCGGATTCATCCTTAACAATCTTCGCTGTACGGATCATTCTTTCAAGATAGCGAATACGGCTCTCATTCTGATTTTTATCTTTTTTCGCCGCATAGTATTCAAAGTTTTCACTGAGATCACCCTGAGCTCTGGCTTCCTTTACAGCCTCAATAGCCTCTTTTCGAACTACCAGTTTTCGATACTCTATCT
>JAXJRF010000083.1:0-2083 GCA_036310765.1 Frisingicoccus sp. | reverse complement strand
TGGGAGACCTGTAAAAATATCAATAGTCGGATTTTCTTTCTGCTGCTGAACGGCCGGTGACTCCTTCGACTGCTCAATCACGTATTTTGTCAGCTCACTTGTATATCCAATGGAGCCTGTCAGCATTGTGGACACAGCTTCTTCATTTGGTTTAATAATACCCGATACTTTTAATACAGTACCATTTTCATATAAATATTTCAATCCCGCCTCAGTTTCTCTTAAATCCGTATAGAGCCCGGATTTTTCATCAAATGTATAGCAATCCGAATTCAGAATTGTTCGAAATTCCATATCACAAATGTCTTCATAGCTCCATTTTTGAGTATCGACCGGAAGTTCTGTTTTGTTAACGGCCGCTTCCATAATGCTGTCAATGTCTTCTTTGGATTTCAAACCAAGTGCGTACAAGGTCATATCATCCAGCTCATTGTTTTCATCAACGACCAACACAATTTCATTATACGCTGTCGGCCATGAACCATAGACAACATCGTACTGTTTTTCCAAAAGCGGACTGATTAATTTGCCATTGTCTCCCGGGAGCATTTCCTGCCATAATTTCAATGACATACCGCCTCTCGAAGGCATAATGGACATAACACCGCTGCCCTCTTCCATGTTTGTCACGGCCGATGTGTCCATACCAAGATAATCGACCATCATGTCCTGAAGTAATTCCTGCGTATCGGACGGAATAATATCGCCGTCCACATTTTTCGTATAAATAAGCATATCCGTATCATAAGTATACTGTACGCCGCTTACGGCTTCAGACAGGGAATTTTCTTCGGAAGTATCTGCCCTTTCTGTTTCTATGTATGTCTTAAAGGATTCCAGATCATTTTCCGTTGTTTCCATTTCGTTGAGGGAATTGATCATATCATAGACAACGGATTTTGTGTAAATGGCATCATTTTCATGCTGCTGTTCGGATTTTGCAATTCCCATAAAGGATTCCATCAATGTGCCTGCATCGACATGGGTCTCCTCAATCGTCAGCGGATAGGAAGAAAGGGTGTCTTCCTGGAGCGTGTTAATATAGGCTGTAAGTCCCTGTGAAACCGCAAAAATAAGGGCAATTCCGATAATTCCAATACTTCCAGCAAAAGATGTCAATAACGTTCTTCCTTTTTTCGTCGTCAGATTTTTCAATGACAAACCAAAGGAAGTTTTCATAGACATCGTTGGCTTTTTCTCTTTTTCTGCATTTTTACTTTTCTGACTTTGGAGCAGCTTACACGCTTCGACTTCTTCTTTTGTCAACGGGTTGGTATCATCGGTAATAAAGCCATCCAGAACACGAATAATTCTCGTGGAATATTGTTCTGCCAGCTCCGGATTATGGGTAACCATAATGATCAGACGATCTTCGAGATATTTTTTAAGATTTCCATAACTTGTACACTTGTCTCCGTATCCAGTGCCCCGGTTGGTTCATCAGCCAGGATGATATCCGGGTTGTTGACCAGAGCTCTCGCTATAGCGACACGCTGCATCTGACCGCCGGACATTTCACTTGGCTTTTTATCCAGCTGATTACCAAGGCCAACATCCTCCAAAGCCTTAATTGCCCGCTCTTTTCTTTCATTTTTAGAAACCCCTGACAGTGTCAGTGCCAGTTCAACGTTCTGAAGTACCGTCTGGTGGGGAATAAGGTTATAGCTCTGGAATACAAATCCAATCGAATGATTTCGATAGCTGTCCCAATCTCTGTCATTAAAATCTTTTGTCGATTTTCCATTGATGATCAGATCACCTGCAGAATACTGATCCAACCCACCAATAATATTTAATAAAGTTGTCTTGCCGCATCCGGAAGGCCCTAAAATAGAAACAAATTCACTTTCCCGAAATTGAAGATCAATTCCTTTTAAGGCGTGAACAACACCATCCCCTGCCGGATAATCTTTTCGTATATTCTTTAACTCAAGCATGTCTGCCTCATCCTTCCTTTTTTATATTTGCACTGGAAACTTCCAATTGTTGTTTAGCAGATCTTAAATCGTTGATTTCTTCCTGTGTGACTTTGTCAACCCGCAGTTTGCTCAGCCGTTTCTGTAAAGCCGAACAGTCCTTCTTC
>JAXJRF010000082.1:0-1404 GCA_036310765.1 Frisingicoccus sp. | reverse complement strand
TCTTTGATCGGTACATCGTAAAGAAAAATCGTTTCACACCGCAAAACAGCATCATAGAGATCATCCGCCTGATAATCCTTAACTTCGCATATTTTATATTGTTTACGAAACACATCAATGGCATGACTGATCTGTAAAAAAGATTCTCTGGATGATGTGACCACACAGCACTTTTCCGGTTCGTATATAGAAAAATAAAGTCCATTACCGCCATAGGCAAATAAAGCGATCACTGCCATCTGCAAAATAAAAACAAAAAACAAATGTCCGATACTTTCAAATTCGAACTTCAGATTATTCGCCGCATTGGTATTCATGATCATCAGTTCAATATAAGTTACCACATCTGTAATCGCCGTAGCCAATCCAATGGAACAGATGATCGGTTTACTCTTACGTTTCCCAATATCATATTTTCCATAGGCAGCTGTCATGCCCAAACCTGCCACAGCAAAAGTCAACATCGTTATCGCTGCAGTTCGTGAAGCTCTGAGGAGCTGTGGATGTTCCATTCCCATAATGAGGAAAAAGCACAGAAAAAGTGATATATATAAACACGCCTTTAACAGGAACACGATCGTCCTCTCTAGTTTTTTAAGATACTTTTTCATTCTCTTTCCTCCATCATTTTATCTCTATAATCCAAAGCTTTTCACCAGTCTTTGAAATTTGTCCGATCAGACAAAACAAAAAAAATCATTAAGCACACAACAGACATATCCTGACTCACTTTGGTTTTCGTTTTACTTATAGCATAGGAATAAGCATAATTTACCTAAATTCATTCAGCCACCGGTCCAGAGAACTGTACCGCGTCTGTTCGCTTTCATTTTGGATCATCCGGGCCACCGTTTGTTCACTTCCCACGATTGCCACACATTTTTTTGCACGAGTCACTGCCGTATAGAGAATATTCCTGTTAAAAAGCATCTTAGGCCCCGTAAGCAGCGGCATGACAACTGCCGGATATTCGCTGCCCTGAGATTTATGTACGGTAATAGCATAGGCCAGCTCCAATTCCTCCAACTGGTTAAATGGATACACAATCCTGCGGCCTTCGTCAAATTCCACCGTCATCTGCTCTGCAAAGAAGTTGATTTCCCGAACAACACCCATATCACCGTTGAAAACACCGACACCCTTTTCTATCGGAATACCGTACTTATCCGTAATCTCCCATTCCAGCTGATAATTATTTTTAATCTGCATAACTTTATCGCCTTCACGAAAAAGGCGATCGCCCTGCTCACGCTCACGCTTGGATTCATCCTTCGGATTGAGGTATTCCTGAAGCAATTTATTTAATCGTTCAACCCCAAGCTCACCCTTGTGCATCGGCGTCAGTACCTGAATCTCATTGGACGCTGCACCCACATTTTTCGGAAGAATGTCTCTTACAAGGGC
>JAXJRF010000081.1:0-6489 GCA_036310765.1 Frisingicoccus sp. | reverse complement strand
GTTCCGCTACTGTATCCTGTACACTGTTCTCTACATTACAGTATGCAGCAGCAGTAAGACTTGGTCTTCCTACAATGCTCATCCTTGCAATGCAGGTAATGGGTGGTGCTATGGGTAACATGGTATGTGTAAACAACATCGTATCTGCTTGTGCAACTTGTGGTACAGTAGGTTCCGAAGGTCGTTTGATGAGATCCGACGTTATCCCATGTTTAATCTATGCAGCACTTACAGTATTGATCCTTGGCGGTTTGATTCTTGCAGGATACAATCCAATCGCATAATGATTATAAATGAAGTGTTTTATCCTGGCGGGATTTGATCCCTTCCCATCAGGTTAATACATAGGAACTCCCTTGACGGACAGGCAAAGGGAACACTTGGTGAAAATTGCTCTGTTGTATATATATAGATTGACACAGTTTCGATTCTTTGCCTGTTTGTCTGAGAGCTCATCAATTCTTGGATAAAAAGATAATATTCATCTATAATACTAAGATATCCTAAAAACGGAATCCCTTAGGGGGTTCTGTTTTTTGTGCTTTATAATACTTAAAATGTTCGTGGAACAAACACATTTGTCGGTTTTACCCTGTAAATTTTTGATTAGGACACAAAATAGACACACTTTTTTCAGTGAAAAAACATATTTTTGACAATTTAATTTCATAAATTTGACAGATAATTTTAAGAAAGACATTTACATATATTTATTACATCAGGAGGTTGATTTATGGACTATTGGTATGAAGGAAATCTGAATGAAAAGGCAAATCGCAGGGAAGAAAACGGGATTACCTATTATATACGAGGATTACGTGTTGTAAAAGGAAAAAGATTGGAGCGTTACGGAATACAGACCCACTTTGTAGAAGAAGGGGAATCTTATGTGGATCTGGTACGCCGCTATGTTTTGCCAATCTACAAAGAAGGCGATATTCTTTCCATCAGTGAAAAAGTCATTGCCATGTGTCAGGAAAATACGGTCTATATGGATGAAGTCAAGGTTGGCTTACTGGCTAAATTTTTAAGCCGGTTTGGTAAAAAGACAAACAGTGGTATTGGTGTCACAGAGACGCATAAATTACAGTTGATGATCGATATGAAGGGGCATGCTCTCGTTATTTTTGCAGCTATTGCAGGTGCTATCGGAAAGCTGTTTAAACGCCGCGGTGTTTTCTATGAAATACTCGGTGTAGAGGCTGCCGGAATTGATGGATTTTATGAACATTCAGCTTTCGATGAATATCATGCGATGGCAACATTGACTCCGAAACACCCGCATCAGGTATGTGCCCGAATTGAAGAAAAGACTGGTGTGCCGGCAATGGTTGTTGATGCCAATGATATTGATGTAGTTATTTTAGGAAAGAGTACATCTCTGAAGAAGATTCCGGACGGTGTGCTTGCAGATTATATTAAAGATAATCCTGCCGGTCAGGATGATGAATGTACACCATTTATTCTTATTCGTGATATCGGAAAAGCTGAAGCTGAAACTTATGTTCCAAAGAAGGCAGCTAAGAAAACGAAATAATCAATCTTTCCTTTTGTTTTTCACAGAGATGTGATAGGATGAACCTATTGAGGAGGGATATTATGGCAGACAGAGATTTGGATTTTCGAATGGAACGGCCGGGATTGGTCGAAGAGGGACAGCATGTGACGATGACAGAATCAATACTCAAGACATTGTCTGGAACAATGTATTATTATACGATCAATGATGCGATTGCCATGTCCAATAATACGCCGGTGCGGCTGCAGCATTTGGATGGAATTGTCAAGTCAGTAACCGATGAGGGCAGTGTCTATACGGTAACGGTGACTATTGCCGATGAGCCCGGAGGAAATGTATGATGAAAAAAGTGTTTCTATGTGAGTTTATTCATCCGGATGCCTATGCCTATTTAAAAGCAAATGCAGAGATCATTTCTTCTTGGGAACGGTTCGGGGAAGCTGATGCGGTCATTGACCGAAATTTTAAGATGACAGCCGAACGCATGGATCAGGGAAAATGTCTGAAAGTGATCGGTGTCCATGGCACTGGAACGGATGATATTGATCTGGAGGCAGCAAGACAGAGAGGAATCCAGGTGTTTTCTGTCCCACATCAAAACGCTCAGTCAGTGGCAGAGATGAATGTGGCCTTGATGCTGACACTGGGGCGTAAGATCTTTTTGGCGGATCGTATGTTAAGGAATAAGCCGGATCAAGAGGGTGGAAATTTGTTTGCCAAACTTCAGGGAACAGAATTCCATGAAAAAATCCTTGGGTTGATCGGTGTTGGTGATATTAGTAAACGCACCGCGATGATCTGTCAGCAGGGTTTTGGTATGCAGGTCATTGGGTGGTCCAGACATTTAAGTGATGAGGAAGCAAAGGTATTAAATGTCGAAAAATGTCAGACTATGGACGCGGTGTTTGAGAGAGCTGATGTCATTGTCATCGGTCTAAGTCTAGAGTCATCAACAAGGCGACTGATCGGCATGGAACAGTTTATAAAGATGAAACCGGGAGCAATTCTTATTAATTCAACCCGGGGAGCCATTCTCGATGAAAAAGCATTATATGACGCATTGAAATCGGGGACGGTTTCTGGTGCGGCCTGTGATGTGTTTGAAGAGGAACCGGTGGCTAAAGATCATCCTTTATTGTCATTGGATAATTTTATCGGAACACCTCATTTGGGGGCCAATACAGATGAGGCACTTAAACGTGTGGGGATGGCGGTGGTCCAAGGCGTCCTGGAACGGCTGAACAATTAGAGAAACATATAACTTTTGAAAAGAGAATGCAGAGCAGGAGATTGAATCAATGGCGGGAAAAACATTTTTTATAGCAGATACACATTTTGGTCACGAAGCCATCATTCGCTATGAGAATCGACCATTTGCAAATGCAAAGGAACAGGAAGAGCAGTTGATTAAAAACTGGAATGAAACAGTAGATGATGAAGATACAGTGTATGTGCTGGGGGATTTTGGATTGAGTGATTCAAAAGAAGAGACACGTCGGGTATGCCGAAGCTTAAAGGGAAAGAAGATTTTGATCCTGGGCAATCACGACACACAGACTCCTGAATGGTACAGAGCATGTGGCTTTGCAGAGGCGAGTCCATGGCCGATCATTTTTGAGGGGTTTTGGATATTATCCCATGAACCTTTATATATCAATGAGAATATGCCCTATGCCAATATTTACGGGCATGTGCATGCCAATCCAACTTATAAAAATTATAGCCGACAATCCATCTGTGTTTGTGTCGAACGGACGGACTATCGGCCAATAACTTTTGATGAAGTTCGCAAAAAGGTTCTTGGAGATTAATTGTCTTTGGAATCTTTCGAGGATTTATAATCATCGCGAACCGATGCTTTGTTGTTGTTTACTAATTCGCGGGCAACAGAGAATGGATGCTGTTTACGGTAGCGACGTTCTTTGGCTGCTGCATTCTTAGCTTCACGCTGGCGTTCAATGGCCTTATATTCCGGACTTCCGGGACGAGGGCCCTTGGACTTTTCTTTATATGCAAAGAAAAACATGGCGGTTGTTAACGCACAGAGTACTGTCAGGACGAGATCTCCTCCATTATCTGTAAATACTAAAACGGCAGAAATAATGGTGATCACTGCAAAAACGGCAGTTAACACTTTTAAAATCTTTAACCATCTTTCATAACTTTTCGGTGTAGATATTGGATCTGCTAAATTCACGATGTACCAACTCCTATTTCTAATTAATTATATCCATTATAAGCTATAAAAGAAGATTGTTCAATAGACAAATTATTCACAAATATGGAATACAGGTATTCCACGAATGAAAGAGAAATGGTAAAATAAAATTATATAAGATGAGGGACGAGGTGGAAAGATGGAGATGTGGATTCCTGAAAAGGCGGCAGAGATTATTCGTGTTTTAATGAATCATGGATTTGAAGCTTATGCGGTCGGAGGGTGTGTGCGTGACAGTATTCTTGGGAGAAAGCCGGAAGACTGGGATATTACCACATCCGCCAGACCGGAAGAGGTTAAGCGGATTTTCCCTAGGACAGTGGATACGGGAATTGAGCATGGAACGGTCACTGTTTTAATGGACAGGGAACAATTTGAAGTGACCACATACAGGGTGGATGGAGAATATACAGATCACCGGCATCCAAAGGAAGTGACATTTACAGCCAGTTTGGAGGAGGATTTAAAACGGCGTGATTTTACAATTAATGCGATGGCCTATAATCCAGAAACTGGTCTGGTTGATATTTTCCAGGGAATCGAGGATTTGGAACGGAAGATCATTCGCTGTGTAGGGGATCCGGGAGAACGATTTGATGAGGATGCCCTGCGTATTTTACGGGCTATCCGTTTTTCGGCCCAGTTGGGATTTGTCATTGATGATGCGACGAAACAGGCCATGTCGGAGCGGGCAGAAACACTGAAAGACGTGAGTGCAGAACGGATCCGCGTGGAACTGGTAAAACTTCTTGTGTCGGCATATCCGGAAAAGATTCGGGAAGCCTGCCGGCTTGGAATTACACGTGTTGTATTGCCGGAGTATGATGCCATTGTAGGGGTGGAACAGCATACACCGAACCATATTTATGATGTGGAGGAGCATACGATACGGGCACTTTGCAATGTGGAGCCGGAGTCGGTACTGCGATTGACGATGCTTCTTCATGATTTTGGAAAGCCGATCGTTAAAAAGACAGATAACGGCAGGGATATTTTTTATAAACATCCGGAAGTCAGTGCGAGAATGTGCCGGGACATATTAAGACGGCTGAAGTTTGATAATCATACATTGGATCGGGTATATCGGTTGGTGAAATGGCATGGACTCAAATACCTGCCGAATGATATCAGTGTGCGAAAAGCTCTGAATCGTGTCGGTCAGGATATTTTTGAGGATTTCATTAAAGTTCAGCGGGCGGATATATCTGCAAAGAATCCGAAGGTTGTTGATGAGAAACTTGCCATGTTGGCAGAAAAAGAAAAGATATATCGTAAGATTGTGGAACGGGGCGACTGTTTTGAGGTGAAACGCCTGGCGGTCAATGGACGGGATCTGATCCAGTCCGGCATTCCTCAGGGACCAATTCTCGGAGCCATACTGGAACGGTTGGTAGAACTGGTTATCGAAGATCCGGAACTGAATGAAAAAGAACGTTTACTGGAAAAAGCCAGTCAGATTAAAGATGATCCGTCCATATTCGACGAAAAACAATATTTCTTCGAACCATAAATAAAAATGCCATAAATAAAAAGGTATTGGGAAACACAGCGGTTTCTCAATACCTTTTTATTATTTACCAGTAAATTTATTTTTGATTTTCTGGAAAAATCCAACCTTTGGCGGTGGTGTCAGTGCAGGTCCACGCAAGCTCTTAACACTTAAAATATAGATACCGCTGACCATTGCTTTGACTTCCTGTTTTACAGGAATCATATCAAATACTTTTTCGTCAGCAGTTAAGGTCATGATTCTTGGACCGATTTTAGCTTTTACTACAGGTATCTTCGAACGACGGTAAAGCTTTGGTGTCGAATCTATGACAATCTTTGGAAGACCTGATTCTGTCAATTTTACTTTCTTTTTGTCGATAACCAACATAGTCATAGGCTGTGCGGCAGCCTCAATCTGCTGCTGTGCCGATTCAGCTTTTTTCTGCTGTTTATTGCCCCACCAGGTAAGTCCGATCAAGGCAGCAATTACGACTACGAGGACGACAATAATAATTATTGTAGATGTAGACATAAGTACAACAGGTATCATCGTCTGCTTCCTCCTTAAAAATTCCATTCCTGTCAATTGTACCATGCTTTGCTTTAAAAATGAATAGCAAAAATGAAAGATTTTGGATTATTTTTCATTTAACATGGCTTGAATCTGTGACTGAACGAAGGCACCAATCTTTTTCTTCTCATCAGCGGTTAGCTCGGAAGGATAGATTGGCTTTCCAAAACGCACAGATACGGTTTGTTTCTGAACTTTTGGAAGATGGGTTTCAAATATATTTTCTGTATTGTCGATGGCAACAGGAATGATCGGACAGCCTGTTTTGGTTGCGATTTTAAAGCTTCCTTCTTTAAAAGGCAGCATCTCACCGCCAAGGCTTCGTGTGCCTTCCGGAAATACAAAAATGGAAGTGCCGGCTTTCACAAGATCAATGCATGTAAGGACGGTTTTTAAACCTTCACGAATGTTGTCCCGATCTAAGAACTGGCAGTTAATATATCCCATCCAACGCTGGACACAAGGAAATTTTTTCATTTCCTTTTTTGCGATAAAGCCGGTATTATTTTTCACTAAAGTGTAGCAGGTGACGATATCGTAATAGCTCCTGTGGTTGGCAACGTAGAGAACCGGTGTATCCTCAGGAACAAGATCCAATCCTTCTACGTTGAGTGTGGTTCCGCTCAGTTTCAGCACCACCTTGAAACCCCAGACTGCAATATTCTGGGACATGGTGACTTTTTTCTGCGG
>JAXJRF010000080.1:0-2870 GCA_036310765.1 Frisingicoccus sp. | reverse complement strand
TGGATAAAACTGTTCCAGATCCGAAAGCTTTTCACCCATACCCACATAGAGAATCGGTTTACCGATAACAGAGCGAATAGAAAGTGCTGCACCGCCTCGGGTATCACCATCAAGTTTTGTAAGGATCACACCGTCAAGACCAATCGTGTCATCAAAGGACTTGGCAACATTGACCGCATCCTGACCTGTCATGGCGTCCACAACAAGAATAGTCTCATCAATTTCCAGTGCGGACTTGATATTCTGAAGTTCTTCCATCATCTCCTCGTCAACATGAAGTCGACCGGCCGTATCAAGAATAACCACATTGAAATTGTTTTTTGCCGCATGCTCAACTGCAGCCTTGGCAATATTTACCGGATTCTGATTCTCACCCATGGCAAATACAGGCACACCTTGTTTCTCGCCATTCACCTGAAGCTGTTTGATCGCTGCCGGACGGTAAACGTCACATGCAACCAACAGAGGACTGCGTCCTTTCTGTTTCATCTTTCCGGCAATTTTCGCACAGGTTGTTGTTTTACCGGCACCCTGTAAACCGGCCATAAGGATAATGGTAATTTCATTGGATGGCTTTAATGGAATTTCAGTTGTCTCACTGCCCATCAAGCGAACCATTTCCTCATTTACAATTTTTATTACCATCTGACCTGGGGTCAAGCTGTTCAGCACATCCTGGCCGATCGCCCGATCCTGTACAGATTTAATAAACTGTTTTACAACTTTGAAATTGACATCTGCCTCAAGCAGTGCCATCTTCACTTCTTTTAAAGCGGCTTTCACATCGGCTTCCGTTAAGCGTCCTTTGTTTCTTAAATTCTTAAAGACGTTCTGTAATTTTTCAGATAAACTTTCAAATGCCATGGAAAACCTCCCTTCCGGCTACATCTCTTCTAATATTCCATTGGAAATATTCTCAATCTGCCGTAAATACTCGGTAGCCTTCTCCGGATCTCCACCACTGTTCAGCATCTCACTGGCCAGCTGGTGAATGTGAGCGACCTGTTCTTTGGCCATTAAAAACTTCTGAACCAAATGAAGTTTTTCTTCATAACCATTCAGAAGCTTATCACAGCGTTTTATTATATCATAAACTCCCTGACGGCTGATATTGCGGTCTTCTCCGATCTCACTCAGAGAATAATCGTTCAACACAAAATCTTCATAGATTGATTTCTGATGTTCCGTCAGTAATTCACCATAAAAGTCATAAAGCAAAGCCTGCTTTAACATCTTATCCATAAAAGCACCACCTGTAAAGTGTTTTTACTTTACAGGTGGTATTCTACCCTATCTTCAACCCGATGTCAACTAGTTTTTTTATTTTTTTAATAAATCTGTGTCGGACCTTTCAGCATCGGACGATATCCGGCTTCTTCCAATGCCTCCAAAATCTTCTTTTTATGTTCTGTACCGAAAGCTTCCAATGTAATACGAAGCTCAACTACATTGCTGCGGTTGACGCTTACAAACTGATTATGTTCAAGTTTAATAACATTACCCTGCAAGTCTGCAAGAATACCTGAAACCTTGTGTAACTGTCCCGGCTTGTCCGGAAGCAATACGGATACTGTGAAAATACGGTCTCTCTGGATCAGACCATTCTGTACAACTGAAGCAATGGTAATCACATCCATATTTCCGCCGCTTAATATAGAAACAACTTTTTTGCCTCTCAGATCCAGCTGTTTCAGCGCTGCCACTGTCAAAAGTCCGGAGTTCTCCACGATCATCTTATGATTTTCCATCATATCTAAAAATGCGCCGATCAGATCATCATCTTCAACAGTAATGATTCGGTCCACATTTTCCTGGATATATGGAAATACCAGGTCACCCGGTGTTTTTACAGCTGTACCATCCGCAATCGTTGTTACCGTAGGAAGGGTGACAACATGTCCTGCTTCCAGAGAAGCTTTCATACATGCTGCTCCTGCCGGCTCAACACCAATAACTTTAATCTTTGGATTCAGCATTTTTGCCAATGTGGAAACACCGCAGCACAGTCCGCCGCCGCCGATCGGTACAAGGATGTAATCCACTGTCGGAAGTTCTTTAATGATTTCCATTGCCACAGTTCCCTGACCTGTAGCCACAGTCTCATCGTTGAAAGGATGAATAAAGGTATAGCCCTTTTCTTCAGCCAGCTGCAATGCATAAGTGCAGGCATCATCGTAAACTTCACCATGGAGAATAACTTCTGCGCCATAACCCTTAGTACGATTGACCTTAATCAGTGGTGTAGATGTCGGCATAACGATCACAGCTTTTGCACCGATCAATTTTGCCGCATAAGCAACACCCTGGGCATGATTGCCTGCAGAAGCGGAAATAATGCCCCGCTCTCTTTCTTCCGGTGTCAGACAACTGATCTTATAATAGGCACCACGAATTTTATATGCCCCCGTAAATTGCATATTTTCAGGCTTAAAATAGACCTTTCCGCCGGTCTGTTCTGAAAAATAATCGCTGTATACCAGCTTGGTTTCCAATAATACTCTGCTTAAACGTTCGGAGGCTTCCTCAAATCTGTCTAATGTTAACATGTCCTTTCTCCTTTTCATTTTTTATGCTTGAAACAGTGCATCTACGAAAGAATTGCTGTCAAACTTCTGCAAGTCCTCAATTTTTTCTCCAATACCAATGTATTTGACAGGAACACCAAGTTCGGCCTGAATAGCAATAGCAATACCGCCTTTGGCTGTTCCGTCCAATTTTGTAAGAATAATCCCCGTAATATCCGCAACTTCCTTAAACTGTTTTGCCTGAACGAGAGCGTTCTGACCTGTTGTTCCGTCAAGAACGATCATTGTCTCTCTGTAAGCCTCAGGATATTCGCGGTCAATGATCCGGTTGATTTTCTTCAACTC
>JAXJRF010000079.1:0-2747 GCA_036310765.1 Frisingicoccus sp. | reverse complement strand
CTGTAAATCTGTTGGCAACGCCTTCGAAGGTTCGAATCCTTCTCCATCCATTTGCGATTTTCGCAAGGCTGGCCGGCGTGGCGGAACTGGCAGACGCACAGGACTTAAAATCCTGCGGGACTAATCTCCCGTACCGGTTCGATTCCGGTCGCCGGCATAGGTAGCAGATACTCCAAACTCTTATTATTTTATATAACGAGGGTTTGGAGTTTTTTCTTTTCAAGGGGATGTTGATTTGCGAATACAAATTTGTGAAACAGCATCCCTATTTTTTTATGCATGAAAAGCCTCGTTGTGGTTAAAAATACCTTATGAACAAGGAGGCGAATTATGAAAGATAAAATATTTGGCGTTTTACAGCGTGTCGGACGTTCGTTTATGCTTCCGATCGCTCTGCTTCCGGTTGCTGGACTGCTTCTTGGCATCGGAGGTTCACTTACAAATGAAACGATGCTGCGTGCCTATGGTTTGATTGGAATTATGGGGCCGGGAACCATTCTCTATGCGATCTTTACGGTTATGAAGGCGGCTGGAGATATTGTCTTTGCCAATCTGCCCATCTTATTTGCCATGGGTGTTGCCATTGGCATGGCTCGAAAAGAAAAAGAGGTTGCCGCCTTATCCGCGGCTGTTGCCTTTTTTATTATGCATGCATCCATTAGTGCTATGATCGCCCTGCATGGCGGAACCGAAAGCTTGCTTTCAGGAGCATCGACGTCTGTGGTTGGCATTACATCGCTTCAGATGGGTGTTTTCGGCGGCATTATTGTAGGGCTTGGAGTCGCAGCACTTCATAATCGATTTTATCGGATCGAACTTCCTCAGGTTCTGTCTTTTTTTGGCGGCACCCGGTTTGTTCCGATCATTTCTGCACTGGTTTACACCTTTGTGGGGATTTTGATGTTTTACGTATGGCCGCCAATTCAGAGTGGGATATACAGTATCGGTAATGTGGTTCTGAATTCGGGATATGTTGGGACATGGCTCTATGGGGCTATGGAGCGGGCATTGATTCCTTTCGGTCTCCATCATGTATTTTATCTGCCTTTCTGGCAGACAGGCGTGGGAGGCACCATGGAGGTGGGCGGTCGGCTCATTGAAGGGGCTCAGAATATTTTCTTTGCCCAGTTGGCAGATCCAACAGTGGAACAGTTTTCTGTGTCTGCCACCCGGTTTATGTCGGGAAAATTCCCGATCATGATCTTTGGTCTGCCGGGAGCTGCCCTTGCTATGTATAAAACGGCAAAACCGGAGAAAAGAAAGGTGGTTCAAGGGCTTTTGCTTTCGGCTGCACTGACCTCCATGCTGACAGGTATTACAGAACCTCTGGAATTTACATTTTTGTTTGTGGCACCGGTTTTATATGTGATTCACTGTATCCTTTCTGGTCTGGCATATATGCTGATGCATATGTTTCATGTCGGTGTAGGGATGACATTTTCTGGAGGGCTCATTGATCTGTTCCTTTTTGGAATTCTTCAGGGCAATGCAAAAACAAACTGGATATGGGTTGTCATTGTCGGTATTTTTTATTTTGTACTGTATTATTTTTTGTTTGCATTTCTGATTCGGAAACTGGACTTGAAGACACCGGGACGGGAAATTTCGGATGAGGTTAAACTTTACCGTCGCAGCGATCTTGAGAAAAAGCAAAAAGGCGATCAGGGAGACAGGCGTAGTTCAGATGAGGTTTCTGAAAAAATATGCGAGGGTCTTGGCGGCAGAGATAATATACAGGATGTGGATTGCTGTGCGACCCGGCTTCGTTGTACAGTTTACGAATCGGAGAAAGTTCGGTCCGATGTTTTGAGGGCTACCGGTGCCTCCGGTGTTATACAAAAAGGTGATGGGGTACAGATTATTTATGGTCCGGTGGTAACGGTGGTCAAATCCAATCTGGAAGATTATCTGAATGACAGGATGCCTTCTGTCGAAGTGTCCGAAAGGGTGCAGGAGGCAGCAGCGGAGACGAAAGAAGAACGTAAGTCGCAGATTATTATTGCAAGTCCTTATACAGGAAGGGCAGCAGATATAAGCGAGGCACCGGATGAAGGCTTTGCCAGTGGGATGATCGGCCCGGGAGCCTTTGTCGAACTGACCGAACCGGATATTGTCGCACCTGCAGACGGCACTGTTGTCTTTGTTTTTGAAACAAAGCATGCCCTGGGATTCAAGACGGCTGATGGGGCATCGCTGTTGCTGCATGTGGGAATCGATACGGTGAAATTAAACGGTGAAGGATTTGAAGTGTTTGTCCAGGCGGGAGATGAAGTCAAAAAGGGCGACCTTATGATACGGGTCGATTTGGATTATGTACGAGAGAACGCACCGTCACTGGCATCCCCTGTGATTTTTACAGAGACAGATGACGGTGATCGGATTGAACTGCTGCACAGCGGATCTGTCCGGGCTGGGGAAGACTTGCTGGTTTTAAATCGGGAAGTGTAGGTAGTTGGAGTTTGGGATGGATTGGGATAATCAGGTATGGATGTAATAAAAATATATTTGATTATCCCTGATAAAAAATAATAAAAAAATTTAAATAATCGCTTGACAAAAGAGTTTAATAATGATATTATAGCATCGTTGCTGTTGCAGATATGCCCAGATAGCTCAGTCGGTAGAGCAGAGGACTGAAAATCCTCGTGTCACTGGTTCGATTCCGGGTCTGGGCACGCGGGTGTAGTTCAATGGTAGAACACCAGCCTTCCAAGCTGGATACGTGGGTTCGATTCCCATCACCCGCT
>JAXJRF010000078.1:0-4663 GCA_036310765.1 Frisingicoccus sp. | reverse complement strand
ATTCTTTTTGTAATTTTTCTATAATAAGTTTTGTTTTATCTGTCGAATTTAAATCTATTACAATAATATTTTTTATTATATCTTCTTTTCCATATATAATTTTAAACATTAAAGTTCTAAAAAATGTTTCTATAATATTTTCTTGATTTTTTAATTAATTTAAACTTCTGGCTTTCATTCACTTCTATGGCAGCCTTAATTGTCTTAATCTCATTATCATTAAAACTTGCCAGCCAACTTAACGCTTTTGTATCTTTGGGAAAACAAGAACCACCATAACCGATACCTGAATTCAAAAATTTATTTCCAATGCGCGCATCCAATCCCATCCCTTTTGTAACATCTTCAATATCTGCACCGACAATTTCACACAGGTTTGCAATCTCGTTTACATAAGAAATCTTCAATGCAAGGAAGTCATTGGATGCATATTTAATCATCTCTGCACTTCTTCGGTTTGTAAATACCTTTGGCACATCAAAATTTTCGTACACTTTTTCAAGAATATTTTTTGCATATTCACTTTCCGTGCCAATGACGATTCTGGATGCATGAAGCGTATCCTTAACAGCCGAGCCCTGAGCCAGAAATTCCGGATTAGAAGCAATATGTACATTAACATCATTCTTTAAATGTTCAAACAAATAAGTTTCAATCTTATCATTTGTTCCGATTGGCACTGTCGATTTAACGACAACCACACACTCATTTTCAATAGAGTCTGCAATCTGCTCGGCAACCGTATATACATAGGTTAAGTTTGCAGATCCATCTTTTTTTTCCGGTGTGCCCACACCGATAAAAATAACCTCTGCATCCTTATAAGCCATTTTATAATCTGTGGTAAAAGTCAGATTATCCATGCTTTCCTTCATCAACTCACTTAAGCCCGGTTCATAAATCGGAGAAATACCCTGTTTCATAATCTCAACTTTATTTTCATCCACGTCCACACAAGTAACCTGATGCCCTTTGCTTGCCAGACAGACACCCGTTACCAAGCCCACATATCCTGTACCTGCAACTGCAATTTTCATTTTATTTTCCCCTTTTCTGAACTGTATCTGGTAAAATACAATATTTAAACTATTTATATTATTGGAACAAATATGTACATATCTCCAACCTGTTGAACCATTTGGAAATCTGATAACACACCTGATATATCAGCGCACCGCTGATCCATAACGAGAATCCCTGCTGACAGATCGTAATCTTCTTTATCTTCATCCTCCACATAAGTTATTGGGATATCACATAAATAATATTGAACTACTTCTATGTATCTCGATTCAAAATCTGCAGCTTGTGTCAGATAATAAATTGGTATTTCCCCATCTTCCGAATACTCTCGCAGACTATCAGCTGTTTCCTCATAAAACGCATTACTTTCACTCGTCCTTGCGATCACATCCATCACATTATAATTCGTATAGCTCCAAAAAGCCAATGGCACCAATCCTGTCATGACCAATACATACACATTCTGTTTCCTACGCTTTACAAATAAGACCATGAGCATACATAGAAGAATTGAGATTATCGCTCCAATCAGAGGTTGAATACCCGCAGGATGTCCGCCATCAAAAATTTGACTCAAACCAATGGCACAGATCATATTATATGCTGTCCAGCCAGTACGTGCCAGCTTAACATAAACAACAGCGGCCGTTCCCACAGTCAAAAGCAGTATTGCCCGAAATGCTGCTTTTGAATACTCTTGACTCCACAGATACAACATCCCCAACATAAGAATTGGCCCAATCACATACTCTGTATATCTTCCGTAAATCAATGTATCCTGACGACTTCCATATAACATAAAGATGGCACTGACAGCCGTCGCTCCTGCCAAACATAAGGCTAAATATGTGTGTACATAAGCATCTGTACAATCTTTTTTAACAATTTTATTTATCACTCCGGCTGCATAAAAGCCCACAAACAACAGACTGGCAGATAACAAATAATATACTTTTCCTAAAACACCGGTAATGAAAAGTCTAAATCCGCTCCATGTTGTAAAAATATCGACAATTTTTGAAGATTGTCCGCTAAAATCATTTGAGTTTGATAAACCGGTTCCCCACATACCCTGTTTGATATCAGTCTTTAACAGGCTGTCCAGTCCAATCATAAGAATGATAAATAGAAGAATAATAACTCCGGTCTTTTTGTCTTTGCTGATAACTGCCCGGATCGCCATAACCATTAAAACAGCTATAATAATGACAATTGCCCGCTGATGCACCATGTACATATACACAGCAGTAACAGACAGGCCCAACATATCGCTGATCTTCTGTCTGTCAAGAATCCGGATCATAAACCACAAACTTAACCAGAACAGGAAATATAATATCGTTTCTGTCCACAAAATATTGGACTGACACATGGTGTTTGAGTAAAATGTTGTCAAACATGCAAACACAACAATTACATATTTTGAAACTTTCGGAAATAAACGCCTGCCCACACTGCAGGATACCCAAAAACTTCCTATGAGCATTAATATATTCAGCATAATGCCCATCTGATAGTACAATGTCATATTACCTTGTGCCAGACGCATCAGTATAGATAAAAGCATTCCATAACCATAACCATAATAGGCACTATGATTCGCCACAGAAGACCAATCATGTCCGGCATAGTAAGCTGCAGAAGCTGAATAACCGAATTCATCATACAGCACATGAATCGAGGATAATTTTGAGATATTCCACCCTGCAGCAACAGCGATTACAACACAGCATATAATTTTTAATCCCAAATATATTTTTTCTTCTTTTTCTTTAATCGCTTTGTTCACTATAATTCCTCAAAAAACTCTATATATTTCCTCGTCACAATATCCCAGTCAAAATTTTCAAGGACATATTTGCGACCATTCTCGCCCATGGCTGCTGCCACATCCGGATGCTCCAGATAATAATCCACCTGACCTTCAAATTCAAAATAATTATTGAAATAGAAACCGCCCTGAGAATCCACAGCAAAATGCTTTGTAACATCACAGCCTTCATGGACAAGTACCGGTCTGCGGCAAAGCCAGCTCTCCATAATAACAAAAGAAAAGCTTTCGTGTTTGGATGGCTGACACAATGTCAATGCCGCACCATAGGCATCGTACTTATCCTGAATGGAGACAAATCCCAGATCATACACATCTTTTAAAATCGACTGAGGAATGTTCACACTGCCGCCGCCGATCAAAACAAGCTTCAGATTATTATCGTGACGTTTTTTATACTCTTCAAAATAATGGATCAATGTATATATATTTTTCCCCACATCCTTACGGCCTGCGTAAAGGATAAATGGTTCTTCGATATTGAATTTTGCCCGGAATCGTTCCGGATCGTATTTTAATTTTGTATCCAGCCCAAGCCCCGGTGTGATGAGCTTCTGATTCGAAGTATCATACACCCGTTCCGCAAGGATCCGTTCCGGTTCCGCATTAAAGATCATTCCTCGAATGTTTGAAAATGCCTTTTTGAACACATCCATGTAAATGTAAGCTTCCTCATGAAAACATGGGATCAAAACCGCTTTATCCGGAAACTGCTTGCACATGTTGTACACCGGACCAAACATATATGGAATACCCACGAAACAGTGGTACTCATCTTTATGCTTTGCCATATATTTGTACATATCCGGACTATTGATCATTTCACTGACAAACACTTCTTCCTCTGCAGGTGTCAGACGTTCACCAGCCATCAGTTTCGTGTTGACTTCATTAAAAGCAGACGCGTTTCGTTTTCTCACCTTGAAACGGCGTACAGATATACCATTCTCTGTCGTCAATCCTGCTCTGTGATAATTCTGATTCCAGTCCGCCATGAACTCTTTAACACAGGTTGAAAGGATTTCAACCTCCACACCGGCTGCATGGAGATGTTCAGTCACACCGCGAAGTGCCATTTCGGCACCGCCCGGAATATTCTGACCATGCCATGGAACGACAAAACCTATCTTTTTCATAATTTTTCACCTTCTGTAAATCGCCGGATGGCATTTAAAAACTGCTCTTTGATCTTGTCATGCTGGAAATCCTCCAGACGTTTTCTCTGACCCATGATCAGTTTTTCACGCAATTCCCGATCTTCCATAATTAAGTTGATTGCCTCTGCAACAACTGCAGGGTCTTTTTCCGGCAATAACAGACCAGAACCGCCCAGAGTTTCTCCGATCGCACAACTGTCATACGCCACGATCGGCACATCAAAATACATCGCCTCAACAAGCGGTACACAAAATCCCTCATGTTCGCTCAGGCACAGGAATACATCTGCGATTTTATAATAAGCCAAAATCTCATCGAAACGGATGTGTCCCGTAAAAACGACATCCTCTACGCCAAGTTTTTCGATGTAATTGCTGAGTCTTGGGTAGTAACCCGGTGTCATCAGATGATTGCCAACCAGGATCAGCCTTGATTTTGGATTAATGTTCTTTTTGTAATAAGCAAAAGCTGCGATCAGATCTTCGTGCTTCTTGTTCGGTGCCACTCGCCCTGTGAACACAATATTCACATAGTCATCTTTTTCATACTTCTTTAACACCTTTGCATTTGGTGTCTTTTTGTAATCATCAAAGGCAATCAGAATCGGCAGCACTTCAATATCGCATGTATATCCCATTTCAATCAGTTCCT
>JAXJRF010000077.1:0-2192 GCA_036310765.1 Frisingicoccus sp. | reverse complement strand
ACAGTCTGTGCTCAAAACTTAACATGAACATAAAAATAGACAAACAGGATGCTTTATTTCATGCGTTCGTGCAAATGCTCTTTCAGAGCTGCACCGAAACGCATGGCATCCTGTTTGTCTATTTAAGTTCATGTAACAGTTTCTCGAATGCCTGTGGACATACATGAACCAGCTTTTTTGATGAAGACAGAAGATTTTCACTTAATTCCCTGTCATTTTCTGTCGAAACATTATAATTGTTCCCTAAACCAGCATATGCTAAACTATGTTTGAACAACCGTGTTACGGGGTGGTTGGCCTCTATTCTCTTATGAATGGAGGTGATGCCTATGAAAAATCTTTTTGATTTTAAGGATATGTTGACCTTTGGTCTGTTCCTTTTGGCATTGCTTACTTTCGTTTTTACGTTTTGTAAGTAGCTGTACATAGAAAAATCCACCCTTGAAACTTTGACCGAGCGAATAGGATGGATTTTTCTATCTTAAAAATTTGGCCAACCCCTTGTGGGCGGTTGTTCTTTCTGCCTTTAATATAGCATACTTCTTCCTTATATACAATCACAGTCTTTCGACATTTTTCTACAAAAGCGGGGAGAATATTCTCAGGATAGACTGGATACATTTCTGCCACAACGGCCGTTTACGCCATTCATCCAAACTCACTCTTTCGCTGACTCTCATTGTATTCAGGAAATCTTCTTTCATGTCCATAACAGCAGGTACTTCTGTCATAAGGACACCACATTCATAGTGAAGATAAAAACTTCTGTAGTCCATATTGATCGTACCACAGACACAACATTCATCGTCTGTGATAATATTTTTAGCATGGATAAAGCCCGGCACATATTCATAAATCTTGATGCCGTTTTCCATCAGACGACCGTAGTTTGATATGTTTACCATGTAGACATACCACTTATCATATTGCCTCGGCGTAATAATACGTACATCAACACCACTGCGGGCCGCCCGACAAAGATCATCCATCATTCGATTATCCAATACCAGATACGGTGTTGTAAAATAAATATAGTCTCTGGCTTTTGTAACCAGATGAGTAATCATCTCTTCAATCGGATTTTCCGGATTATTGGCCGGACCGTCAGCTACCGGCTGGACATATCCCGGTGCATCCACCGAAATCGTTGGACGGTATTTATTATAATCCAACTGTTCTTTATCCTTTGACAATTCCCACATTTCCAGAAAGATTTCGGTCAATCCCCAGACACCATCACCTTCCAAACGAATCGCAGTGTCCTTCCAATGACCAAAACGTTCGATAATATTGGCATATTCATCGGCCAGATTCACACCGCCTGTATACCCGATATTTCCGTCGATCACTGTGATCTTCTGATGATTTCGGTAGTTAAATGTCAGATACGAGACGTCTTTCACAATCGGAGCAAAAATACTAACTCTTATCCCCAATTTTGCCAGATCACGCCGAATCTTATCCCCATCCATATACAGCACACCAAAATCGTCCAACAGGAGGCGTACCTCCACATGCTCTTTGACTTTACGAGATAAAATATCAATCAAACGATCCCATATCTGTCCTTCCGCAGCAATGAAATATTCCATAAAAATAAACTTTTCTGCCTTTTCCAGATCTTCAAAAAGGGCATCAAAATGCTTTTCACCAACTTCAAAATATCGGACAGATGTGTTCTTATATAATGGAAATCCATCATATATAAGACAGCGGTTCACCTGAACCTTATTCGGATGCAGCTCTGTCAGTTCTGCCAGAGTTTCCGGATCCTGCTGCTTGAATGTTCTTCCTTTTTCTGAAATACTCTTAAATTTTTTATAAAAGGCCCGATTTTTATGTTTGCGTCCCCACATGAAATAAAGACAATATCCAAACACCGGGAAAGCCAAAATGATTACGATCCAGAAAGAATTAAAGGATGATGAATCATTGACCAGCGCAAACACAAGCGCTATACTGACAATCTCAAGAAGAAGATAAGCCCAGGACGCATACTCCTCTAGCAGTCCCACCAACAGCAGCATGGTGATGATCTGCAGAATAATCGATATCAGCACTATGGCTGCTCTGATTATAACCGATTGCCTCTTTCGAATTATATTACTTACGGATTTGTGCATAATTTCATCTCCTCTGCTGTTCGATCAATCGTAATTTCTGAGTGCGGCTCAACTGCTTGATCGCATATT
>JAXJRF010000076.1:0-8339 GCA_036310765.1 Frisingicoccus sp. | reverse complement strand
GGGTCAAAATAGCCGATCTTCGCCATAACTTGGACCAGAGCCGCATCGACCATCCGGATGAAAAAGTGAAAAAACGATGGAAAAAATATGCGCAGGCTCTCCGCCTTTTGGAAGCGATTGATTTGCATTGACATTTTACCATGAATTTCATATACTAACCTTAACGGTGCACCGCGAGATACGTCTTTCGGCAAACCATTAACTTTTTATACATCTTCTGACCTTGAAGGACATACCCGAAAGTGAAGACATGGATGGTAACAAACATGATACGTATACCCTTACCCTGTCCAGCTTTTGCCGGGCAGGGTATTTTATTTTATGAAAAACATGGAGGATTTTATGGACACACGTATTGCAGTGATCGGAATCATTGTCGAAAACCCGGATTCCGTAGAACGTTTAAATGACATTCTTCACCAGTACTCGCCCTACATTCTGGGCCGCATGGGCATTCCCCATCAGAAACGCAACCTTTCCATTATTAGTGTGGTCATCGATGCACCCCAAAATGTGATCAGTGCCCTTTCCGGAAAACTGGGCATGATTCCGGATGTAAGCACAAAAACCGTTTACTCGAAAGTCTGACAGGAGGATCCTTGTTATGCAGACATTAACCCTTCTCATTGAAAAATTAAAAAAGAACCGCATATTGTCCGAAACGGAATTCATCACCCTTCTGGATGGTCTGAAAGAAGACACGAAAGCTGCGGCTATGCTCCAGCAGGAAGCCCAAAAAACTGCTCTCGAGCATTTTGGCAACGCTGTTTATATCCGGGGACTCATTGAATTTACAAATTTCTGCCGGAATGATTGTTTCTATTGCGGCATCCGAAAAAGCAACTTTGAAGCTGTACGTTATCATCTGTCCAAAGATGCGATCATGGAATGCTGCCGGATCGGTTATGATCTGGGATTTCGAACCTTCGTCCTTCAGGGCGGTGAAGATATGTCCTATTCTGATCAGGCCATGTACGAGATTATTTCTACCATCCGACAGGCCTATCCGGACTGTGCCATTACCCTCTCTGCCGGTGAGCGGGATAAAGAAACTTATCAATTATGGTTTGATGCGGGAGCCAACCGTTATCTTCTCCGTCACGAAACGGCAGATCCGGAACACTACCGCAAGCTCCACCCGCCACGCATGCGTTACGAACACCGTATCCAGTGTCTTAAAGATTTAAAATCCATCGGCTATCAGACGGGGACCGGATTTATGATAGGTTCTCCATTCCAGACAACCGCCCAACTTGCACAGGATCTGAAATTCATCCATGAACTCCAGCCGGAGATGATCGGCATCGGCCCTTTCATCCCCCATGTGGACACACCATTTAAAAATCAGCCGGCAGGCAGTGCCGAACGCACCCTGCATCTGATCAGTATTCTCCGCTTGATGCGTCCGGAGGCACTGATCCCATCGACAACAGCCCTCGGAACCATCCACCCGGAAGGCCGGGAACTTGGTATTCTTGCCGGAGCCAATGTGGTCATGCCAAACCTGTCGCCGCTGGATGTCCGTAAAAATTATTTACTCTACAATGATAAAATATGTACCGGCGAAGAAGCCGCTGAAAGTATTGAGAAACTTAAAGAAAAAATGTCCCGGATCGGCTACCGGATCGTAACTGACCGCGGCGATTATAGAAAAGGAGACGATTGCCATGTATGATGTAAAATCTTTAAAAGCAGAAGAATTTATTAATGACGAAGAAATTTTAGATACCCTTCGCTATGCTCAGGAAAACAAAAATAATCGTAAACTGATCGATGACATCTTAAAAAAGGCAGAAGAAATGAAAGGCATCAGTCATCGTGAAGCCGCTGTCCTTCTGGAATGTGACCTTCCGGACGAAATCGAAAGAATGTATACCCTTGCCAAAAAGATCAAGGATCGTTTTTACGGCAACCGTATCGTCATGTTTGCACCCTTATATTTATCCAATTACTGCGTAAACGGATGTACCTACTGTCCATACCATTATAAAAACAAACATATCGCTCGAAAGAAACTGACTCAGGACGAAATCCGCCGGGAAGTTATTGCCCTTCAGGATATGGGGCACAAACGACTGGCACTGGAAGCCGGTGAAGATCCGGTAAACAATCCGATCGAATACATCCTCGAATGTATTGATACCATTTACAGCATCAAACACAAAAATGGTGCCATCCGAAGAGTCAATGTCAACATTGCAGCCACAACCGTAGAAAATTACCGAAAATTAAAAGAGGCAGGCATCGGCACCTACATCCTTTTCCAGGAAACCTATAACAAGAAGAGTTACGAAGAACTTCATCCAACCGGACCAAAGAGCAACTATGCTTATCATACCGAAGCGATGGACCGCGCCATGGAGGGCGGTATTGATGACGTTGGTCTTGGTGTGCTTTTCGGCCTGAATATGTACCGTTACGATTTTGTCGGTCTTTTGATGCATGCGGAGCATCTGGAGGCTGCTCAGGGTGTCGGACCTCATACGATCAGTGTTCCTCGTATCTGTCCGGCAGATGACATCGATGTGAATGCTTTCTCCAATGCCATTCCGGATGAAATCTTTGAAAAAATCGTTGCTCTGATCCGTATTGCTGTACCTTACACAGGTATGATCATTTCCACACGCGAATCCAAACGGGTTCGTGAAAAAGTATTGCAGCTCGGTGTGTCCCAGATCAGCGGCGGCTCCCGCACAAGCGTCGGTGGTTATGTGGAACCCGAACCAGAAGAAGAAAACTCTGCCCAGTTTGATGTTTCCGACCGGAGAAGTCTGGATGAAGTCGTGAACTGGCTTGAAGAAATGGGCTTTATCCCAAGTTTCTGTACAGCCTGTTATCGTGAAGGCCGTACCGGAGATCGGTTTATGTCCCTGCTTAAGTCCGGTCAGATCTCCAACTGCTGCCAGCCAAACGCCCTCATGACCCTGAAAGAATATTTGATGGATTACGCTTCGGAAGAAACAAAGAAAAACGGAGAACTTCTTATCCAAAAAGAAATTAACCATATTACAAATGAAAAAGTTCGAAGTACGACCATCGAACGCCTTAAAATGATCGAAGAAGGAAAACGCGACTTCCGATTCTAATTCTAAACTAAAAAAGCAATGCCTCCCGGCTGCTGTGAAATGTAACCAAGGGGCATTGCTTTTTATTCTTTTATAAATACATAAGTCTTCTCATCGGAAACATCGGCCGCATATCCATAGCCCAGCCTGTCGAATTCTTTCATGATCTCCGGTGTCCCGGCCTGACGTTCTGCCAAAAACCGGACCATTTCTCCACGAGCCATCTTGGCAAACGTGCCTTTTTCCACAATCTTGCCATCCTTATACTCCCCAAATACACAGGTGATGAACCGTATATCCTCCGTCAAATAGGATGAAATACACTTACTGTATTCTTTCGATGCCAAATTGATGATCGTATCCGTTTCCCGAAACAGCGTATCCGCCAGACGTCTTCCCCAGAATTCATAAAGATTCTTACAGCCGCCAACCGCTGCCTTTGCCTGCATCTCCAAACGATAAGGCACAACCCCATCCAAAGGCTTTAAGATACCATAAAAACCGGACAGGATTCGGAGATGTTCCTGAACATATGCTAGGGAGGCATCATCCATGACAGCCGGAGCCATATACTGATACTGAATCCCCTCATAGGCCATCAGGGCCGGCGTCAGATTCCGTTTTAAATCCATGCCCTGAAGCCGCAGGAAATTCTCTTCTGCGATCTTGTCATTACACTTCCAAAGAGCCTTCGCCTCGCCATAGGAAAGTCCGGATATATACCGGCGTAAAATATCCGTATCTTCAAGAAACTCCGGGTATCCTTGAAATTCAAAGATATCCGGAGCACTATTCATCTTCTTTGCCGGTGATATGATCAGCCGCATTATTTTACGATCTTGGAAATCTGACGGAATACCGGACAAGTAGAGCCACCCATAAGTTCAAAGAGGAGTGCTTCATATGTTGTCACGATAACGCCTTCCTGTTTTGCTCTTTCAATACCGAATAAACGGTCTTCTTCATGTCTGGAGCCGCAGGCATCAACAACCATGATTGGCTGGAATCCAGCTTCTTTTAACTGGATACATGTCTGAAGTACACATACGTGAGTTTCTGTACCACATACGATAATATTCTTCTTGCCAAGGCCATCTACAGCTTCTTTGATCGGAGCTTCGCCATAGATACCAAAGCTTGTCTTTTCCATATAAGTGAAACCTTCACCCATTGTTTCCATAACAGATGGAATCGTCATACCGATACCTTTTGTATACTGCTGTGTAACAATCATAGGAACTTCTAATAATTTTAAACCTGCAACAAGACGATTCACGTTCTTTTCAACGATAGCTTCGTTGTACATAGCAGGCATTAACTTCTCCTGAACATCTACGATAATAGCTGCTGTTTCATTCGCTTTAATAATCATAATTGTATTTCCTCCTTGTATAACCATTATATAGTCTGTCTATATTTTATCATCGTTTCACATAGCCGTCCAGTGGTTGAACTGGTATTAATTATTGTTTGACCGCATCGACAGCCAGACGGTTGATCTGAGCAGACATATAACCGGCACCAAAACCATTATCAATATTGACAACAGCTACACCTTCCGCACAGGAGTTGATCATGGTCAACAGTGCAGCCATTCCCTGCATGTTCGCACCGTATCCAACAGAGGTCGGCACTGCAATAACCGGCTTATCAACCAATCCGGCAATAACCCCTGCCAACGCCCCTTCCATTCCGGCAATGGCAACGACACAATTGGCCTTGCGGATCTGTTCTGTTTTAGACAGCAAACGATGGATTCCGGCAACACCCACATCATAAAGACGATCCACATAACAGCCAAAAAATTCTGCGGTTCTTGCCGCTTCTTCCGCCACCGGAATATCCGATGTGCCGCCGGTACAGACAGCAACCCTTCCCTCCAGTTCCGGCACCCTGTACTGGAGAGCGATCGTTCTTGAAACCTCGTCATAAACCGCTTCCGGCAATACTGCAAGAACCGCATCATACTGCTCTTTTGTTCCGCGGGTTCCAAGACAGTTGCTTTTTCGTTCTGCAAAGCTCTGGAAAATGCGCACGACCTGCTCCGTTGTCTTTCCCGCACAATAGATCACTTCACCAAATCCGGAACGGAGTGCCCGGTGATGATCCAGTTTGGCAAACCCCAAATCCTCATATGGAAGTTTTTTTAAATATTCTTCAGCTTCTGAAAGGCCGATCTCCTGATTCTGAACCTTTAATAACAATTCATGTACGTCCATGTGTCTTTCCTCTTTCTGAACATATTCTTGACACTAATTTACCATATTTTCATAAAAATAAAAAGGATATCTTCCGGTCAATATCAGAAGATATCCTCTTATGTACTCCAAACTTGCGTCTGGGCTAATGAGCCTTAAATCATCTCTGCTGCCCGAAGAGAGCTCTGTGGTGTTTGTTTTCATAAGAGATCAGCAATGTTAATGCTACACGAAGCACAACAATTCCGCCAACTAAGAACACACCATTCATATCATGGATGACAACCGTTCTTAAAATCTCTCCACCCAATAAGAACTGAAGTGCCAATGCCATGCTCTCACCGATCTCAAGACCGACATGATGATCTTTCTTGGCCACACCGATTAACCCCTTAATACCGGCCCAGAAAAGCATCGCCACACCGATGATCTCAAATGCAATAATACCATACTCAACAACTTCGTATAAAATATGATGCAATACTTCTAACATGTCCCCTTATCTCCTTTCATATATAATGATATTTTAATATATTTTAAGTTAGAAGTAAACCGAAATTTGTTAAAAATTAACAAAATGCCTCCAGAACCTCTGAAGACATTTTATCCATCCTACTGCTCAATCTGCCGTCCCAGAAATCCGGCGGCTGTGGACGCCAGTTTCTTCTCGACTTCACCCATATTTTCTCTCTTATCCCTATTCACCATAATAACCGAACCGATCACATCTCCCTCGGATATAATGGGACATATGACCTCATGGGCATAGGGTTCGGATTCATGTTCCGTCAGCGGCACATAGTTTTTGTCTCCGGCTCCGGCCAGGACCATCTTCCGGCTTTCCATCAGCTCCTCCAACCCTTTACCAACAGGTTTATTCATCAATTCTTTTTTCCCTCCGCCGGACACTGCAATATGATTATCTTTATCGGTTATACTGACAATATGACCTGTACTCTGGGTTAAAGCTTCAGCATATTGTTTGGCAAAGGCACTCAGTTCACCTATTGGAGAATATTTTTTTAAAATAATTTCCCCTTCCCGGTCTGTAAAAATTTCCAGCGGATCCCCCTCGCGGATCCTCAATGTTTTTCGGATTTCTTTCGGAACAACAACTCTTCCCAGATCATCTATACGGCGTACAATTCCAGTTGCTTTCATAGTATCTCTGCTCCTTTATTTTTCAATAATAAGAACTTTAACTCTTTCTTCCTTTAGTATGACTCATTTTGGAAAAAAATATGTTGCCTTTTCTATCTAATTTTTACAAACTGAAAGAATTTATCTCAACTTATGAAACAGCCCTACTTTATCACTTTACCTCGCACAAGTATTGCATTTTCGTTTTACTTATGCTATATTTAAGCCATATTTTACCACTAAAACGTAGATAGGAGATTGACTTGTTATGGTAAAAAAATGGAAAGTCGTCTTTCCTGCACCTACCGGTCCTGAGGAAAGATGGGCATATATCTATTTGCCGGAATCTTATTATGACCATCCACGTAAACGTTATCCTGTTTTATATATGTTTGACGGACATAACCTCTTCTCTGACGAGGAAGCCACCTATGGCAAAAGCTGGGGACTGTCCGACTATATGGATTTTACCGAAACTCAGATGATCATTGCGGCGGTGGAATGTAATCACAGTCCGGACAACGGCCGACTGATGGAATACGCACCATTCTCATTTGAAGATCCTGGCTTTGGCAGTATTCCAGGATATGGCAAGGAGACTATGGAGTGGCTGATCCACACATTTAAACCGGATATCGACCGCCATTACCGCACGCTGAAAACACGCAGCCATACCTTTATCGGCGGAAGCTCCATGGGCGGATTAATGAGCCTCTATGCCATCATCGCCTATAATGAATACTTTTCCGGTGCTGCTGCACTTTCACCTTCACTCTGGACCCAGCCGGAAAAAATCGAATCCATGATCCGCAGCATCCGTGTTCGGCGCAATACCCGTATTTACATGGACTACGGCTCCGAAGAACTTCGTAATCATCCGGGAATGAAAAAGGAATTCCAGAAAGTGGTTTCCATGCTTTTAAAGAAAAATATTTATCTGACCAGTCGTATTGTTCCCGGCGGTGAACATTGCGAAGCATCCTGGGAAAAGCAGATACCATTTTTTATGAATACATTGTTATATGAGTAAAATAAAGACATATCAGGAGAAACATAATGGAAACACAATATTTTAAATTCTACAGTTCTTCATTAAATAAAGACATGGAATGTAAAGTTTATGGACATGCCGGAAGACCGGTTCTCTTTATCCCATGTCAGGACGGAAGATTTTTTGATTTTGAAAACTATAAAATGGCGGATGTATGGTCTCCATGGATCGAATCCGGCCAGGTGATGGTATTTGCGATCGACACGATCGACAAAGAGACCTGGTCCGACACCTGGGGAAATGCAGAGTGGCGGATTGACCGTTACGAACAGTGGATTTCCTACATCGTCTACGAAATGGTACCGTTCATTCAGAATATGGTCAGAGAACGTAACGGCATCTATGCCAATACAGGCATTATGTCCTTTGGCTGCAGCCTCGGTGCCACCCATGCGGCCAATCTGTACTATCGTTTTCCAAATCTTTTCGACAGCATGCTGGCCCTCAGCGGTATCTACACAGCCGAATATGGTTTCGGCACATTTATGAACGAAAAAGTATACCAGAATTCTCCGGTACATTATCTTGCAAACCTGCCGGAAGATCATTATTTTATACCGATGTATAACAATAATAACGGCGGACGTGCTGTTATCTGCGTTGGTCAGGGGGCGTGGGAAGTACCTGAGACCACACATCAGATGGCGGACATTCTCCGTTCCAAAGGCATCCACACATGGGTGGATTTCTGGGGCTATGACTGTGCCCACGATTGGGACTGGTGGTACAAACAGGTGGCCTACTATGTTCCATGGCTGCTCGGCCAGAGATAGGCGGACGGCCTTTCAAATGCACTTTTAACGCAGACAGCAAAGTGCCTGCCACATATATAAAAAAGAGGGGATTATCATGAAAAATTTTGTTTTTATCTCACCAAACTTCCCG
>JAXJRF010000075.1:0-1154 GCA_036310765.1 Frisingicoccus sp. | reverse complement strand
GAATATTCCTTTTTCACCGCCGGATATCGGCGAGGAAGAAATTAAAGAAGTTGTTGATACATTAAAAAGCGGATGGGTGACAACCGGTCCAAAAACGAAATTGTTTGAGAAAAAGATTGCAGAGTTTTGCCATACCGACCGGGCGGTCTGCCTGAATTCGGCAACGGCCTGTATGGAGACAACCCTTCGTCTTTTGGGCGTTGGACCGGGGGATGAGGTGATCACAAGTGCCTATACGTATACAGCCTCAGCCAGTGTGGTATGTCATGTGGGGGCAAAACTGGTGCTTGTTGATACGGCACCGGATTCTTTTCAAATGGATTGTGATCAGCTGGAGGCGGCGATCACAGAGAAGACAAAGGTCATCATTCCGGTAGAGCTTGGCGGTGTGGTCTGTGATTACCACCGCCTTTTTCAGATTGTTGAAAAGAAAAAGTCTTTGTTTCAACCGTCATGCGAATTGCAGGAGAAGATTGGCCGGGTGATTCTGATGGCCGATGCGGCCCATGGTTTTGGTGCAATGCAGGGAGACCGGATGTGCGGCGAGATTGCAGATTTCACCTGTTTTTCCTTCCATGCGGTTAAAAATCTGACGACGGCGGAGGGTGGTGCGGTGACATGGCGCAGCCTGCCGAGCATTGACAACGAAGATATCTATAAGCAGTATATGCTTTTTTCACTTCATGGTCAGTCAAAGGATGCATTGGCCAAGACACAGGCGGGTGCATGGGAGTATGATATTGTCGCACCCTATTATAAATGCAATATGACGGATATTATGGCGTCGATTGGCCTTGCACAGCTGAGGCGTTATCCGGAACTTTTAAAACGGCGTCGTGAGATCATTGCAGCCTATGACCAGGCATTAAGCGACCTGCCAGTTACCCGGCTTGTCCATTATGATGATCGGGGGGCATCCAGCGGACACCTGTATCTGGTGCGGCTGACCGGCAAAGATCAAAGATTCAGGAACCGGATGATTGAACGGATGGCTGAGCTGGGGGTGGCGACCAATGTCCACTATAAGCCATTGCCTCTGTTATCAGCCTATAAAAATATGGGTTTTGATATTGACGATTATCCGAATGCATTTCATATGTTTGAAAATGAAATCACATTGCCTTTGCATACCTGTCTTACGGATGAGCAGATTG
>JAXJRF010000074.1:0-32282 GCA_036310765.1 Frisingicoccus sp. | reverse complement strand
GTATTTGATTCCGAATGAGTTTGAATTAAATCCGGGGATTGAACCGCTGGATTCCCATCCGGGCTGTGTGTGTATGGGCGGTTACGGCGATGCGGGGCTGGCCAGCTGCGAATTTTTCTTTCCGCTGAGAGATTGTCCGGAGCACAAAGGCGTTTACCCGGTATTTGGCAGAGTGCTTGAAGGAATGGATGAGATTTACCGTCTGGAAAAGGTACCTACAGTTCCTGTGGATTTTCCGATACCGGGGGTAGAAGTGAACGAACCGGTAGCCTCGGAGATCATTGAACGGGTAGAGTTGGAGCTTTTTGGCGTGGATTATCCGGAGCCGGTCCGGGTTAAGGAGCCGGAACTGCCGATCTGCTGGCCAAAATTATAAACATAGGCAACGAAGAAAGGAGAAGGTATGAAAAAGTACAGGCAATTGGCATTGGTTTTTGGAAGTGTCATGATGACAGTGGCATCGGTTTCCGGATGCAGCAGTGGGGCGGATCAGGCACAAACACAGAATGATATTATTATTCTGTATACGAGTGATGTTCATTGCGG
Organism: Frisingicoccus sp.; assembly: GCA_036310765.1. GTDB lineage: Bacteria > Bacillota > Clostridia > Lachnospirales > Lachnospiraceae > Frisingicoccus. The sequence goes on along the minus strand of JAXJRF010000074.1, from coordinate 31,736 downwards.
CATTGATGAGAATATCGGATATGCAGGTCTGACATCCTATAAGGAATGGATGCTCGAAAAAACACCTTATGTGACACTGGTGGATTGTGGTGATGCAGTGCAGGGCGAGGCTGTTGGTATCGTATCTGACGGTGAATATCTGGTTGATCTCATGAATTCGGTTGGTTATGATCTGGCAGTGCTTGGCAATCATGAATTCGATTATGGCATGGAGCAGGCTGGCAATCTGGTCGAAAAATCGGAAGCCCAGTATATCGGATGCAATATTACATACACAGGTGATGGTGAAAATGAGCTGAAAGATGTCGCACCTTATGAAATTATCGAGTATGGTGATGTGTCTGTCGGTTATATCGGTGTTTCCACACCTTATACGATCACCAGTACCCGCCCGACATATTTTATGGACGAAAATGGCGACTATGTTTATGATTTTGCCGCTGGTGAAGATGGCGAAGTTCTCTATAACTGTGTTCAGGAAAATGTGGATGCCTGCAGAGAGGCGGGAGCCGATTATGTGGTACTTTTGACCCATCTTGGCGATAGCGAAGGACTTGCACCTTATTCCGCGGTGAATCTGATCCAGTCAACGACAGGGGTGGATGTGGTTTTGGATGGACATGCCCACAGTGAAATTTCCTGTCATGTGGAAAAAAATAAGGACGGCGACGAGGTATTGCTCTCCGCGGTTGGAACAAAGCTTGAAAATATTGGTCAGTTGGTCATCACTGGGGAAGGAAATATCAGTACAGGTCTGATTTCCTATTATCCGGATAAGGATGAGGAGATCACTGCCAATATCGAAGAAATAAAAGCAAACTGTGAAACAGAATTGGGTAAAGTTGTTGCCCACAGTGATATTGCCTTAGCCGATTCGGATGAAAATGGTATCCGTCTTGTTCGAAACAGGGAGACAACCATCGGAAATCTCTGTGCGGATGCATATCGTCAAATGTTAGGTACGGATATTGCTATGGTCAATGGCGGTGGTGTGCGTGCCTCTCTTCCGGCCGGGGATATCACTTATGAAGATATTATTGCCGTCCATCCGTTTGGCAACACACTCTGTGCAGTTGAAGTAACCGGACAGGAGGTTATGGATTTTCTTGAACTTGCCAATCGGTTTGTAACAGCAGAAACTTCCGTAGATGGTCTGGCTGCCGGTGAGAATGGCGGTTTTCAGCAAGTTTCCGGTCTGAAGTTTACGGTGGATACATCCATCCCGACACCGGTTGTTTTGGATGAAAATGGCATGCTGACATCCATTGAAGGCGAAAGACGTGTGAAAGATGTAATGATCTTAAATGATGTGGGTGAATATGAGCCAATTGATGCGGAGAAAACATATACGATGACATCAACAAACTATCTGATCAAACAGGGCGGTTGTGATACGGATATGTTTACAGACAATGTGCTGCTGATCGATGAGGCTATGGCGGATTATGAAGCACTCATCAATTATATTACAGAAACATTGGATGGACAGCTGGGAGACTTATATTCCAGCACAGAGGGAAGAATTACAATTCAATAAGAATTTATTACATGGCAATGGAAAAGGCACAGCGTTTTGGCTGTGCCTTTTCCGGAGTTTAGGAGATATGGTAATCTACTGCATAATAGAAATTTTAGCATAAGACTGGGCAATGTTTAATGCATGATCGCCGATACGTTCAAAATCTGTTAATAATTCGGAAAACAGGATACAAGCCTCTTCCGAACATTCACCCTGACACATACGATTTAAATGATTGTCGCGATATGTTTCGGTCATACTATCCATCTGTTGTTCCATGGCAGCAATTTCAGAGAGCCAGTTTGTCATATCTTTGGTATCTCTGTTGAGAATTTTATTAAGAACTTTATTTGTAATATCCTTCATTTTTTGAATCTCTTCATGGGCTGTTTCAGAGAAGGTAATGGATTTGTTACGCATAACAGGGACATATTCACTGATATTCGATGCGTGATCTCCGAGCCGTTCTGCATTTCCAGTGATTAAGAAATACTCTTCAATCGATGCAATATCTTCTCTGATATTATTATCTACCAGAATTCGTGAGATGAATTGGGAAATTTCAATATTTAATGCATCGATCATATCTTCTGTCTCAGATACCTGTTTCATCGGTGAAAGATCTGTATCCAATACCATCTGAAAGCTTTGCTCAATATTATTTTGAGCTAATTTAAGCATATGTTCAACACGTTGATGAAGTAAATCTGTATGGATTGCAGAATGCCCAAGGGATGTTCGTCCAACCGTATAATTTTCAGTCAATGATAATAAGGAGGGTTCTTCGTTTTCGTTTCGTCTTGAATCCGGAAGGATCTTTGTTGCAAGAGCAGCAAGAAATGTACCAAAAGGAAGAAGTATAGCAGTCGTCACAATATTAAAAATCGTGTGCATATTTGCAATCTGTGCGGCTGGATTATCCGGTGTAAATCCTCCGATAAAATCTGCCATAGGTAATGTTAAACAGAGTATTGTAAAAACGCACGTTCCAATAATGTTAAACATTAAATGAATGAGTGTTGTACGTTTAGCACTGCGGTTTGTACCGATGGCAGCCAGAACGGCAGTGATACATGTCCCGATATTCTGACCAAACAATACGAATACCGCACTGGAAAATGGTATGAGACCATTTGTTGCCAAAGTCTGAAGGATACCGACGGAAGCAGATGAGGATTGAATGATGGCGGTGAATAAAGCACCGGCTAAAATTCCCAAAACAGGATTGGAGAATTTTGTCATTAAAGAGATAAAGGATTTGGATTCCTGAAACGGAACCATAGCAGCTCCCATCATATCCATTCCGATAAATAATATACCAAGGCCTGCCAGAATTTTCCCTATGTAGTGTGCTTTTGGTAGTTTGAGAAGGACGATCATTGCAACACCAAGAAAAGCAAAGAGAGGGGCGATCATTCCGACATCCAGTGCGATCAACTGTCCAGTAATCGTGGTACCAATATTGGCACCCATAATAATCCATACAGCCTGTTGAAGTGTCATCATTCCGGAATTAACAAATCCAACAACCATAACGGTGGTTGCGGATGAAGATTGGATAACTGCGGTGATTCCGGCACCGACAGCCACACCGAGTAAAGGAGTAGCGGTTAATTTTTCAAGAATTTGTTTCATTCGATTGCCAGCGGCATCTTCAAGACCGTCACTCATCATCTGCATACCATACAGGAAAAGAGCAAGTCCGCCGAGCAATCCAAAGAAGTCTGTAAGTTGCATAAATATTAAAACCTCCATGATTTACGTTTTTATTGCAGGTTCATTATAGTCTGCAGTATTTTTAACGTCAATCGATGGAGGCTTTTCTTAGCCATATCTTAACTTTCTTTTATATCATCAATATTTGGCTCGATCATCATGGAATAATTGGTATGATAGATGACAAAGCCTGGTTTTCCGGCATTCGGTTTTTTAACATGTTTACGCTGGATGTAATCAATCTCTACCTTTTCGCTGGAACGGTTTTTTGAATAGTAGGCGGCCAGACGTGCAGCCTCCTCAAAGGTGCGGTCCGGCAGTTCATCCCCTTCTGTTTTCACAATAACATGGGAGCCGGGAAGACCCTTGGCATGGAACCACCAGTCACCGCCATTGGCAAACTTAAATGTCAGCTCTTCATTTTGCAGATTGTTTTTTCCAACATACATATGGTAACCGTCGGAAGAGATATAATGGAGTGGTTTGCTGGTGAGTTTTTGTTTTTTTGCATTTTTGCCGCCGGAGTGACGTTTAATATAGCCGGCCTGAATAAGTTCTTCTTTAATCTGGGCAAGATCACCTTCCGTCTGGGCAAGATCCAGGGCGGTGCTGACCGAATCCAGATGTTCCATTTCTTCGTGGGTTTCCTCTGTCAATTGGCTGAGGGCCTCGAAGGTTCGTTTCAGTTTTCCATAACGGTCAAAATATTTTTTTGCATTTTCCTGAGGTGTCAGCTGAGGATCCAGAGGGATGGTGATATCTTCGTTGGTATAGTAATTCAGACAGGTCAGGCTTTTTGCTCCGTCTTCCAGACCGTAACCGTAGGTGTTGATCAGTTCACCGTAAACTTTATATTTGTCCCGCTTTTGAGTATCTTTCAGCTGTTTCAGCTGCAGATCATATTTTTTGCGGCTCCGGTCCAGGGCGGTGCTGACCACATGACGCAGATCGTGGGATTTCTGTCGGATACGTGTGGAGGCATTTTTTTCTGCATAGTAGATCCGCAGAACATCGGAGATGGATTCGAAAGCTTTCATCTCATGATCCGAATAGCAGGTGAGGGAAACAGCGGAAAATTCAATAGGTTCTCTGCCTTGATAAACGATGACCGGTGCGAATTCGTGGGTGCGGATATCATCCATCAGACGGGAGAAGACACCGAAGAGGTGGAGCTTTTCGGATTCGGATAAACCGCTTGTACTCATGCCGGCATCGATGGAAGCCCGGTGGCAGATCTCGTTGCCGATCAGAGGACTTAGACCTGTGAGACTTGTATATAAAGCTTTGCCTACGGCTAGGGGCTTTGAAAGAACTTTTTCTTCAAAAGCCGGATAATCAATGGTTAAAGGATTGATTTTTTCCAACGTATTTGGTATGAAATAGCTGCGTCCCGGAAGAACCTCACGAACAGAACTTACATGGAACGGAATATGTTTGATGCTGTCGATGATTTTTCCGTCGGGATGACAGAAAATAATGTTGCTGTGTTTGCCCATAAGCTCAACGATCAGATATTTGGTACACAGATCGCCCATCTCATTGAGATGTTCGATCTCAAATCGGATAATACGTTCCATATCCGGTTGGGTGATTGAAAGGATGCGTCCGCCGCTGATATGCTTCCGGAGCAGCATACAGAAGTTTGGTGCGACCATCGGATTGGTACCTGTATCTTCTGTGATATATGCCAGAGGCAGAGATGGACTGGCAGAAAGAAGCAGACGATAGTTATTTTTATTATTTTTTACAGTAAGAACAAGGGCATCATCTTCGGGCTGATATATTTTGTTGATACGTCCGTCAATGAGCTGTTCACTTAATTCCCATACAAGGTTTGCAATTACAATTCCATCAAAAGCCATAAGTTAATCTCCTAATAAAAAAATCGTAATAATTAGTATAACAAAAAAAAGGGATTTTGTGAATCATGCAGAATATTTAATATGGAGAGGATTCCTAAAAAAGATTTTTCGAATCCTAATGGAGGAAAAAAGCATGAATGAAAGTAATAATGAACCTTTAATGATAACGATTCCAAAGGATATGGAAGAGAATCTGAACCGCATCCGCGAGTATATCCGTTCGGATGTGGCTGAGTATGGTCTCTATCCGTCACTTAGAGATATCGGAGGCGAATTTGGCATGACAGCAGAGGAAGTTGCGGAGTATATTTTGTATTTGCCGAACGATGAATTCTGCGATTACGTACCTTTTCTTAAAAATTATGAATGGGAGCTGGTTTCTCAGATGTCTGAAATGCGGAATCAGGAAAGCAGCGTGATAGATTTTGTGGATGATGACGACGATGACGATGATGATGTGGACTATTCGCTGGCAAGCTTTCATTTCACAACTTAAACTTGACGATAAATTTTTTTTGAATTATAATAAGATGATATGGTTATACAATAGCCGTACTATGGAAAAATATAATCATATACGATTTTAGTTAAGATGGGAGAACCATGAGATGTTGAAAAGTATGACAGGTTTCGGAAGATCTGAGATCGTGAATGAATACCAGAAGATCACTGTGGAAATGAAAGCTGTGAATCACCGTTATTGTGATATCAATATCAAGATGCCTAAGAAATTGAGCATTTTTGAGGCTGGTATACGTAATCTTCTTAAAACATACATCCAGCGAGGCAAGGTGGATGTATTTATCAACTATGAGGACTATACGGAGAATAATATGGTGCTTAAGTATAATGAAGAACTTGCAGGAGAGTATCTTCAGGTGCTTAAGCGGATGAGCGAGAAGTTTGGCATTGAAAATGATGTGAAGACTTCTTCATTATCCCGTTATCCAGACGTTTTGTCTTTAGAGGAACAGTCTGTGGATACAGACGAATTATGGTCTGTTCTTGAAGAGGCATTGAACAAAGCCTGTGAACAGTTTGTTGAGACACGCCTTGCAGAGGGTGAGCATCTTAAGAATGACCTGATCAGTAAATTAGATGGTATGCTTGTGGATGTGGATTATATTGAAAAACGTTCACCGGAGATATTGACAGAGCATCGTCAGCGTCTTGAAGCAAAGGTGAAGGAACTCCTTGGCGATTCCACGATCGACGAAAGCCGTATTGTGACAGAGACAACGATTTTTGCAGATAAGATCTGTGTTGATGAGGAGATCGTCCGGTTACGCAGCCATATTGCCAGCACACGAAATGCCCTTATTGCAGGAGGAAGCATTGGACGTAAACTGGACTTTATTGCTCAGGAGATGAACAGGGAAGCAAATACAATTTTGTCGAAGGCCAATGACCTGGAAGTTGCGAATCGTGCGATCAACCTGAAGACAGAGATTGAAAAAGTGAGAGAGCAGATTCAAAATATTGAATAATCCTGAACAGGAGAGATGATTTTGGGCAAGCTTATTAATATAGGATTCGGTAATGTGGTGAATTCGGGAAAGATCATTGCGATCATTAATCCGGATTCCGCACCGATCAAGCGAATGATTCAAAGTGCAAAAGATATGGGAGTGGCTGTCGATGCGACCCAGGGACGCCGGACAAAATCAGTGATCATTATGGAGAATAATCAACTGGTACTGTCGGCATTGCAGCCGGAGACATTGACGAGCCGTTTTCACAACACAGTTATGAGTAAGGATGAGGAAGATGAATAAACAGAGAGGAATACTGGCAATCATTTCCGGTTTTTCAGGAGCCGGAAAGGGAACACTTGTCAAAGAGATCTTCAGCACATATGCGGAGAATTATTCCCTGTCGATTTCAGCGACGACACGTCAGCCTCGCGAGGGAGAGGTGGACGGTGTCCAGTATTTTTTCATGGATAAGCCTGTTTTTGAACAGAAGATTCAGGAAAATCAATTTTTGGAATATGCCCAGTATGTGGATAATTATTACGGAACTCCGAAGGATTTTGTCTTTGACAAGCTGGATCAGGGGATTTCCGTTATTCTGGAGATCGAGATGCAGGGGGCATTAAAAGTCAAGGAACAGTATCCGGAAACGGTTCTGATCTTTGTGACACCGCCGACGGCGGAAGAACTGGAAGCCCGACTTCGAGGCAGAGGAACAGAGACAGATGAGGTGATCGCCTCCCGTCTTGCGAGAGCTGCGGAAGAAGTTGTTTATATGGATAAATACGATTACGTTGTTCTCAATGAGGATGGCAAGGTTGCAGAATGTGCTGCGAAAGTCCATCATATTATTGAAACTGAGAAAAAGAGAACAATGTACAGCGGGCAGCTGATCAATGAGTTAACAGAAGGCCTGGCCAGATATAAGAAAGGAGAATGATTATGTTACATCCATCATATTCAGATTTAATAGAAGTTGCCAACAGCGGTGTTGAAGAGGGAGAACATCCAGTCGTAAACAGCCGTTACTCCATCGTTATTGCTACAGCAAAACGTGCGAGACAGATTATTGCCGGAGCAGAACCATTGATCGACAATGCTCGCGGAAAGAAACCTTTATCCATTGCCGTTGAAGAATTATATAAGGGCAAGGTAAAGATTCTTGGCGAAGATGAAGAGATGAATGAAGAAATCGTTGCAGAGGCAGACGATGCTGATGAAGAGGCAATTGAGGAAACAGTAGAATAAATTTAACTGTACTGCAGAAAATGAAGATATGGGGAATTTTGTATGGAAGACAATAAATTGCTGTTTGCAAAAAAACTTGAAGAATTGGTTTCGAATGCCAAAAAGAAGAAAAACGTCCTGGAACATCAGGAAGTTCTCGATGCGTTCAGCAGCATGGCACTGGACGCAGAACAGAGTGAAAAAATCTTCGATTATCTGGAAGCCAAAGGAATCGATGTTCTCAGAGTCAGCAATGACGATACAGATGCAGATTTTCTGATTGACGATGATGATGAGGTACGTGTGGATGATTCGGATCTGTCCGTTCCGGATGGTATCAATATTGAAGACCCTGTGCGTCAGTATTTAAAGGAAATTGGAAATATTCAGTTATTGTCTGCTGAAGAGGAGGCTGAACTGGCAAGAAGAATGGGTGAAGGCGATGAGGAAGCGAAAAAGCATCTGACAGAAGCCAACCTTCGACTTGTTGTCAGCATTGCCAAGAGATATGTCGGTCGTGGCATGAGTTTTCTGGATCTGATTCAGGAAGGTAATATCGGACTGATGAAGGCCGTTGATAAATTTGATTATACCAAAGGCTATAAATTCAGTACGTATGCGACATGGTGGATTCGTCAGGCAATTACGAGAGGCCTTGCCGATTATTCCAGAACGATCCGTATTCCTGTACATATGGTCGAAACGATCAACAAAACGATTCGTGTATCCCGTAAATTGCTGGCAGAATATGGCAGAGAACCTACCTCTGAGGAGATTGCAAAGGTTATGGGTGTACCGGTAGAGAAAGTGGATGATATTTTGAAGATCTCCAAAGAACCGGTATCTATGGATACACCGATCGGTGAAGAAGAAGACAGTCATTTAGGTGACTTTATTGAAGACAAGTCCACACTTCAGCCGGAACAGCATGCAGCAGATGAGATGCTGAAGGAAGAGCTGGAAGTGGCCCTTCAGTCATTGACTGAAAGAGAACAGAAAGTCATTCGTTTGAGATTTGGATTGGAGGATGGAAAAGCCCGGACGCTTGAAGAGGTTGGCCAGGAATTTTCCGTAACTCGTGAGAGAATCCGTCAGATTGAAGCAAAGGCTCTGCGTAAGCTTCGTCATCCTCAGAGAAGTAAAAAACTGAAAGATTTTCTGGCATAATGAAATAGATATTTTTAGAATACCGGGGATGGCGGCATTTTGGAAGGGCGGTCGTCTGCGGTATTCTTGAGTTACAGACGTTTCTGTTATTTAGAATAGGCTGTTGGAGGTATGGAGTGAAGTACGCCGATATTATCGTAGATATATCACTGGAAGCCCTGGATCGGGTTTTCCAATATATTGTACCGGATATAATGGAAGATAGGATTTTGGTCGGAAGTCAGGTAATCGTTCCTTTTGGTACGTCCAATCGCCATGTGAAGGGCTATGTGATCGGATTTTCCGATACGACGGATTATGCACCGGATAAGATGAAGGCCATACTTGAGATTAAGAAAGGAAGTATGGTTGTCGAATCACAGATGATCTGTCTGGCGGATTGGATGAGCCGGTATTATGGCTGTACCCGCGCGCAGGCTTTAAAGACCGTCCTCAGTGTGAAACGACAGGTTCGCGGAGGGACCAAACGGGCGTATAAGCTGGCTGTGACAAGGGAAGCGGCCGAAAGGGAAATGAACAAACTGGCAGTGCAGCCGAGATTTGCCTCCCGGGCGGCGATATTGGCCATGATGCTGGATCGTCCCGAGCAGCAGGGCATAACGGAGGATGAAATCCGGAAAAAGGTACCATCACCGGAGAATGCACTGAAAACACTTTTGAAACATGGTTGGATCAATGTCTGGGAGGCGGCAGATTACCGGATTCCCTTTGCCGGCATTATCGATGGAAAAAGAGTGACACTCAATGAAGATCAGAAACGGGCAGTGGAGGAGATCCTTGAAGACGAACGGCTTGTCCACCTGCTCTATGGTGTGACCGGCAGCGGAAAGACGGAAGTATATATGCAATTGATTGAACAGACGATTGCATCGGGGAAACAGGCGATCGTTTTAATTCCGGAGATTGCCCTGACCTATCAAAATATTACCCGTTTCCGTCAGAGATTTGGCCGTCGTGTATCGGTGATGAATTCGAAAATGTCGGATGGGGAACGGTATGATCAGTATATCCAGGCAAAAAATGGGGAAATAGATATTATGATCGGTCCCCGTATGGCCCTGTTTACACCCTTTGCAAATCCGGGGCTGATCATTATTGATGAAGAACAGGATCATGCCTATAAGAGCGATATTACTCCGAAATATCATGCGGTTGATGTGGCCATCCAGAGAATGACCATGTGTGGGGGCAAGGTGATCCTTGGCTCTGCGACGCCGTCGGTTGTTACCTACGACCGGGCGATGCAGGGGATTTATGGCTTACACCGTCTTTCAAGACGGGCCGCTGATGGTGCGGCCATGGCCGAAACAAGGATTGTCGATCTGAGGGAAGAATTAAAGCAGAAAAATTATTCCATATTCAGTCGGAGCCTTCAAAAAGAGATGGAGGAATGTCTGGAGAGAAAAGAACAGGTGATGCTCTTTTTAAATCGCAGGGGCTATGCGGGATTTATGTCCTGCCGAAGCTGTGGTCATGTGATTCAGTGCCCTCACTGCGATGTTTCCATGACCTTGCATAAAAGTCAGGGAAATGTTTTAAAATGTCATTACTGCGGTTATACAGCACCAATGCCGTCATCCTGTCCCGAATGTGGTTCGAAATATATCGGGGCCTTCGGTATGGGAACCCAAAAGGTTGTGGAGATGCTTGAAAAGCGTTTTCCGAATGCAAGGATTCTCAGGGCAGACAGGGATGCACTGCGTCGAAAAAACAGTCACTTTGAAGTTTTTCAGGCATTTGCCAGAGGTGAGTCGGATATTTTAGTCGGAACTCAGATGATCGTCAAAGGGCATGATTTTCCGAATGTGACCCTGGTTGGTGTGCTGGCGGCGGATCTGTCCATGTTTTCCGGTGATTACCTGTCTGCGGAGCGGACATTTCAGCTCTTAACTCAGGCTGCAGGGCGTGCCGGCAGAGGTATAAAACCGGGAAAGGCGATCATTCAGACCTATCAGCCGGAACATTACGCGGTCACCTGCGCAGCCAGTCAGGATTATGAGGCTTTTTACCGGCAGGAGATTTTGTACCGCAGTTTGATGCACTATCCGCCAAAGGGGCATATGATGGTCGCAGTAATTGAACATGAGGATGAGATAACGGTAACCGAAGGCAGTCGGATCCTTGCAGAAACGATGAAAACATCAGGCGTTCATGTACTTCCGCCGACGGACGGATTTCGTGCAAAAGAAAAGGATCGTTACCGAAAGGTTATTTATATAAAAAGCAATGATGTCGAAGGATTGATTCGGTGCCGAAGACAGGCACAAAAGATTGCAAAAGAGGATGCATTGTTGAAATATACAAATGTCCAGTTTGATATCAATCCGTTAAACTTATATTAAGATGGAGGTATATTATGGCACTTAGAAAGATGAGATACGAAGGAGATCCGGTATTAAATAAAGTATGTAAAGAAGTTAAAGAGATGACACCGAGAACAAAGGATCTGATCGGTGATATGATTGAAACGATGTATCATGAAAATGGTGTCGGATTGGCAGCACCTCAGGTCGGAATTTTAAAGAGAATCTGTGTAATTGATGTGGGTGAAGGTCCTTTTGTATTTATCAATCCGGAGATTATCGAATGCAGCGGTGAACAGACCGGAGAAGAAGGTTGTTTAAGCGTTCCGGGCAAATCCGGTGTGGTAACTCGTCCAAATTATGTAAAAGCAAGAGCTTACGATGAAAATATGGAATTGTTTGAGATCGAAGGAACAGAACTCTTTGCCAGAGCTATGTGCCATGAATTTGATCATCTGGACGGACACCTTTATGTTGAAAAGGTGGAAGGTGAGTTAAAGGACGTTGCTTACGAAGAAGGTGAATAAATATGAGAGTTGTTTTTATGGGAACGCCGGATTTTTCTGTACCGACATTGGAAAAGATCATTGAAGCCGGACATGAAGTCATTGGGGTCGTAACCCAGCCGGATAAGGCGAAGGGCAGAGGAAAAAAAGTCATTTTTTCACCGGTTAAGGAAAAGGCACTGGAGCATGGCCTGACGATCTATCAGCCGGTCAAGGCCAGAGAACCGGAATTTATTGAACAGATGAGGTTTTTGAACCCGGATGTCATGGTCGTTGTGGCTTTCGGTCAGATTTTGCCAAAGGATATTCTGGATATTCCGAAATATGGCTGCGTGAATGTACATGCTTCGCTGCTGCCAAAATACCGCGGTGCGGCTCCGATCCAGTGGGCAGTTATCCGAGGCGAGAAGGTCAGTGGTGTGACGACAATGCAGATGGATGTGGGACTGGATACAGGCGATATGCTGCTTAAGGCGGAAGTACCGCTGGCAGAGGATGAAACGGGTGGAAGTCTTTTCGATAAGCTCAGCGTATTGGGCGGAGAGCTTCTGATCGAAACTTTGGATAAAATGGTGAAAGGTGAACTGCATCCGGAAAAACAGGATGACAGTCAGGCTGGCGAATATGCCCGCACATTGGATAAAGCATTGGGCAAGGTGGATTTTTCCATGCCTGCGGTTGAAATTGAAAGACTGATCCGCGGTTTGAATCCATGGCCAAGTGCTTATACGTCTTACAATGGCAAGACGATGAAACTTTGGAAAGCAAAAGTCGTTCCGGGAAATGATGGCGAACCGGGAGAGATTTTGTCCGTTGATAAAAACAGTTTTACTGTTCAGACGGGTGAAGGTGGACTTTGTATACTGGAACTTCAGATGGAAGGAAAGAAACGGATGGATGCGGGGGCATTCCTTCGCGGATGTTCAATGGCAATAGGAGAGCGACTGGGATAGGAGTTGAGTGATATGGGTTATGGATATGGTTATTATCCGGGTTTTTATTTTGATCCTACGTACATTCTGATCATTATTGGTGCTTTAATCTCCATGTGGGCATCGGCAAGAGTAAAATCAACCTTTGCCAAATATGACCGGATGCAGAATTTACGAGGCATGACCGGTGCACAGGCGGCCGAAATGATCCTGCACAGTGCCGGTATTTACGATGTATCGATTCAGAGGGTTTCCGGAAGTCTGACCGATCATTATGATCCGTCTTCAAAGATTCTCAGACTTTCAGACAGTGTGTTTGGAAGGACAAGTGTGGCTGCCATCGGTGTAGCTGCTCACGAATGCGGTCATGCGATTCAGCATGATCAGGGATACGCACCTCTTCAGATCCGTACATCCCTTGTACCGATCTGTAATTTTGGAAGTACGATCAGCTGGCCTTTGATCTTGCTCGGAGTGATTCTGGGATGGAATCAGACACTGATCCGTATAGGTATTATTCTCTTCTGTGCGGTTGTGTTATTCCAGCTGGTGACATTGCCTGTGGAGTTTAATGCATCTTCAAGAGCTTTAAAGATGCTTTCCTCGATGGGAATTTTACATGGTGAAGAAAATGACGCTGCAAAAAAGGTTTTAAGTGCCGCTGCATTGACTTATGTGGCAGGTGCCGCAGCCTCTATTCTGCAGCTTTTAAGACTGATTTTATTGTTTGGAGGACGGGGACGTCGTGATGACTAATTCTGAAAATTTACGTGATATCGTTTGTGATATACTTTTGGAGATTGAAAAAGAGCAGACACCGTCCCATGTGGCGATTCGCCGGATGCTGGAAAAATACCAGTATCTCGGCAATAGTGAACGGCGTTTTATCAGCCGTTTGACAAAGGGCACATTGGAGCGGCAGCTGACTTTGGACTGGATGATCAACCGTTTTTCCAGTGTGAAAGTGAAAAAAATGAAACCGGTCATTCGCACGATTCTGCGTATGTCTGTGTATCAGATGCAATATATGGATGGTATTCCGGTATCCGCTGTCTGTAATGAAGCGGTAAAACTGGCAAAAAAACGAGGATTCAAGTCGCTGGCTGGCTTTGTCAATGGAATTTTGCGGAATATGGACCGGAATCCGGAGAAACTTTGCTTGCCGGAAGATAACATGTCGGTCTATTATTCTCAGCCGGAATGGCTCGTTGAATATTGGACATCATGTTACGGCAAAGAAAAGACCCGGGAGATGTTTGAATACTTTTTAAAAGATCAACCGTTAAGTGTCCGGGTATGTACAAATAAAATGTCTCTGAAGGAATTTGCCGAAAGGATGGATGCTCAGAAGGTGACAGCCATCCAGAATAAACTGCTCCCAGAAGCTTTTGAACTGAAAGGCTTTGATTATCTTGGGGCATTGGCAGAGTTCCGGGAAGGGGCATGTACAGTACAGGATGTAAGCTCTATGCTGGTGGCAAAGGCGGCAGCCGTCAAACCTTCCGACCAGGTTATCGATGTATGTGCAGCACCAGGAGGAAAAAGTATCCAGATCAGTGAACTTCTGGGAGATGGCGGAAGAATCATTGCCAGAGATCTGACACCGGCGAAGGTAGCCCTGATTGAAGAAAATATCCAGCGTCTGGGAGCGGAACATATCCAGGCCGAATGTCAGGATGCTCTGATACCTGTTTTGGAAGATAAAGAGACGTCGGATGTGGTCATTGCCGATCTGCCATGTTCCGGACTTGGGGTGATCGGACGTAAATCCGACATTAAATACCGTATGAGCCGGGAGGATATGCAGTCACTTGCCAGCTTGCAGAAAGATATTCTGAAAGTGGTATCTCAGTATGTGAAACCAGGCGGCTGTCTGATCTACAGTACATGTACAGTCAATCCGGAAGAAAATGATGAAAATGTTCGATGGTTTCTGGATAACTTTCCTTTTAAGGCGGAGAGCCTTGTGGGATTGCTGCCAGATGACATTTGTTCAGATACAATGGAACAGGGATATATTCAGCTGATGCCAGGGGAATATGGCACAGATGGATTTTTTATTGCCCGGTTCCGGAGGGAATAGCGTATGGAAAAGACAGATATCAGGTCAATGACCCTTGATGAATTGGAGACATTTGTTGTCTGTGAATTAAATGATAAAAAATTTCGTGCCAAACAGATTTACGATTGGATGCATACAAAACTGGTTCAGGATTTTGAAGAGATGACGAATCTTTCCAAAGATCTTCGGAATCGTCTTGTTGAGAAGGCAACGCTGCGTCCGGTAGAGATAGTTGACCGTCTTGTTTCCGAAATTGACGGTACGAGAAAATATCTCTTTCGTATGGAAGACGGCAGTATTATTGAAAGTGTTTTGATGAAATATAAGCATGGCAATTCTGTCTGCATTTCATCTCAGGTGGGCTGCCGTATGGGATGTCGCTTTTGTGCCTCTACTTTACTTGGACTGGAGCGTCATCTGGCAGTTTCCGAGATGCTTGGACAGGTTTATGCGATCCAAAGAGAATCGGGAGAACGGGTGTCCAATGTGGTCATGATGGGAACGGGTGAGCCTCTGGACAACTATGATTCAGCGGTGCGTTTTATCCGTATGATCTCCGATGAAAAAGGGCTTCACATCAGTCAGAGAAATATTACTTTATCGACCTGTGGTCTTGTGCCGGAGATTTACCGTCTGGCAGATGAACATCTGCAGATCACACTGGCCATATCCCTTCACGCATCCAATAATGAAAAACGTAAATCCATGATGCCGATCGCAAACCGTTATGATATTGATGAGCTTCTTAAAGCCTGCCGGTATTATTACGATACCAATGGTCGTCGTCTGACATTTGAATACAGTTTGGCATCCGGTGTGAATGATTCTCCGGAAGATGCAAAAGCACTTGCAAAGCTGTTGAAAGGCTTTATGTGGCATGTGAATCTGATTCCGATCAATCCGGTCGAAGAACGGGAATATATCCAATCGGATCGGAAATCCATAGTGAATTTCAAAAATAACCTTGAAAAATATGGGGGAAATGTTACTATAAGAAGAGAAATGGGTCGGGATATACAGGCGGCTTGCGGTCAGCTGCGACGCAGATATATGACTCAGATCGGAGAAAAGGAGGTATAAAATGCGGGTATTTGGAAAGACAGACGTAGGTCTGGTTCGAAAAGTCAACCAGGATTTTATTTATTATTCTCAGGTACCAGTGGGTGCTTTTCCGAATCTGTTTATTGTTGCAGATGGCATGGGCGGCCATAATGCCGGCGATTTTGCGTCCCGATATGCTGTACAATGTTTTCTGGATTATATTCAGACATCCAAAAAGGATGCATTGATCCGCATGGTGGATGAGGGCATTAAGTATGCCAATCAGAAGATTATCGAAAAAGCTCAGGAAGATCCGGCGTTAAAAGGTATGGGGACAACAATGGTTGTGGCATATATTGAAGATGATCAGCTTTTTGTTGCCAATATCGGAGACAGCCGTCTATATTTATTAGATAAAACGATCAATCAGGTGACAGAGGACCATTCCTTTGTTGCAACACTTGTGCGTGCTGGTGAACTGACACCGGAACAGGCACGCAAACATCCGGATAAGAATATTATCACCCGGGCGATCGGTGCGGTTGCAGATGCAAAGGTTGACTTTTTTGAGGTGGATCTTGAAAAGGGCGACCGTATTGTTATGTGTTCGGATGGACTGTCCAATATGGTGGACGAGGATGTTATTTATGATATTGTAAAGAATACATATATTGGCGATGTGGTTGATGAATTAATCGAAGAGGCCAAGATGAATGGTGGATCGGATAATATTGCAGTTATTGTTATCGATCCTTTTGACGTGGAGGTGAATTGATGTTAACACCAGGAACACTTTTGGCAGGAAGATATGAGATTGTTGGCAGAATTGGTGCTGGCGGAATGTCAAATGTATATAAAGCAAAAGACCAGAAACTGAACCGGTTTGTAGCGATCAAAGTATTGAAACCGGAATTCAGTGCGGATGCTTCTTTTGTAAAGAAGTTTCGGATTGAAGCCCAGTCCGCAGCCGGTCTGTCCCATCCAAATATCGTAAATGTTTACGATGTTGGGGAAGAAGATGGCATCCATTATATTGTTATGGAATTGGTTCAGGGAATTACCCTGAAACATTATATTGAAAGAAAAGGAAAACTGGATATCCGCGAAGTGCTGAACATTTCTGTTCAGATCGCATCCGGTATGGGAGCTGCCCATGCGAATCGAATTATTCACAGGGATATTAAGCCTCAGAATGTGATCATGTCCAGAGATGGCAAAGTCAAGGTTACAGACTTTGGTATTGCGAAGGCAGCAGATTCGACAACAGTTACAACCAATGCGGCCGGTTCGGTGCATTATATTTCTCCGGAACAGGCCAGAGGCGGATATAGTGACGAGAAGAGTGATATTTATTCTCTTGGTATTACCATGTATGAGATGGTGACAGGACGTGTGCCTTATGATGGTGAGAATAATGTGTCGGTAGCTTTACAGCACATTCAGGGAAATATGATCCCTCCGAGACAGATCAATCCGGATATTCCGCGGAGTGTGGAACGCATTATTTTAAAATGTACCCAGAAAAAGCCGGATCTTCGATATGGTTCTGCGAAGGAGCTGATCATGGATCTTCGTCGGGCACTGGCTGAACCGGATGGTGATTATGTCGTTCTGGGATCTGCTGTAGGGGCCGGTATGGCTGCAGGAGGTGTCAGTGACAGTACAACGGTGGTTATGAATGAGGAAGACATCGAACAGCTTCGTCATGCATCTATTAATAAAAGTAATGTTCCAAAAAGACAGAATGAACGACTGACACCGGAAGAGAGAAAACGTCGTCAGCTGGAAGAAGAACGCAGAGAATATGAAGAATATGACAATCATCACGAACGCAAAAAGGCAAAGAAACCGGCACCGGCACCGGTGGAAGTTGATGATGATGACGACGATGAGGATGATGTGAATCCGGCACTGGATAAAACCATGATGGTTTTCGGTATTGTGGGTGCATTGATTATTGTGGTTGTGATTTTCTTTATCATTGGACGGGCCGGCGGTCTGTTCAGTAATCTTGGAAGCGGACGTGAGACAAAGGAAAGTACCAATATCACGACGGAAGCAGGCACATCGGAAGTGCCTTCATGTGAAGGAAAAACACAGGAAGAGGCCATCAGCCTTCTTGAAGAAGCGGGATTTCAGTATGAGATCAAAGAAAAAGAAGATGACGATGCAGAGATTGGCACTGTCATAAGCCAGTCACCAGGAGCCGGAACAAAGCTTGAAAAAGGCACAAAGGTGACACTGACTGTGTGTGTAGGCAAAGAAAAGGTGGATATGCCGAATGTGGTCGATATGACGCTGGAAAATGCACGCAATCAGCTGGAAGCCATGGGCCTTAAAGTAACTGTTAAAAATGAATACGATGATGTGATCGAAGAGAATGATGTTATTTCCACTTCACCGAAAGCAGGAGAAAAAGTCAAAGTCGGTTCAACAGTCACATTGACGGTGAGCAAAGGCAAGGAAACAAAGACGGTGAAAGTTCCGGATCTTGTTGGGAAGAGTTATGATGATGCATCTTATGTGCTTACCACTGCGAATTTAAAGGTGGGAGCTGTCGAAAAACAGTACAGCGATACCTATAAAAAGGATCAGGTTATCTGGCAGAGCGAATCGAAAGACACAGAGGTTAAAGAGGGCACAGAGATCAATCTTGTCATCAGCCTTGGACCGGAGAAAAAGGAAACGGAATCCCAGACACCACAAACACCTGCAATGGGATCTGCATCGGTTTACATGCCGATCGATAATCCGTTTGGCGGCGACGGACCGGCAGAAGGTACGGTGACGATTACTGTTATTTATAACGATGGTACAGTTAACACGGTTTACAATGCATACTGCAATTCAGCGGATGCATATGAAAAGGGATGGTCAACAACAGTGAATGGTGAAACAGGCACATCGGCCAGCGTTGTTATGACGATCAACAATGTGGAATATGCAAGCTGGTCCATCTATTTCAGCTAATTGAGGCAATCTATGCAGGGAAAGATAATTAAAGGAATCGGAGGCTTTTATTACATCCATGTAGAACATTATGGTGTTTATGAATGTAAGGCAAAGGGTGTATTTCGAAACCGTAAGATAAAACCCTTAGTGGGTGACAATGTTGAAATTGATATTATTGATGAGGCAGATAAAAAAGGTAATATCCGGGAGATCCTGCCAAGAAACAGTGAGCTGATCCGTCCGGCAGTGGCGAATATCGATCAGGCATTGGTGTTTTTTGCCGCTGCCCAACCGGAACCGAATCTTGGACTTCTGGATCGCTTTCTGCTTCAGATGGAATTTAAAGGCATTCCGACAATTATAGGCTTTAATAAATGTGATCTGGCAGATGTTTCCAAAATTGAAGAACTGCGGGATATTTATAAAGCCTGCGGTTATCCGCTTTTATTTGTCAGTGTGAAGGAAGGAAAAAATCTGGAAGAGCTGAAATCTTTATTATACGGTAAGACAACAGCTCTGGCAGGTCCTTCTGGTGTTGGAAAGTCTTCTTTAATGAATTGGCTCCTTCCGGAAGCGGAGATGGAAACCGGAGCGGTCAGTGAGAAGATTAAAAGAGGAAGACATACGACGCGTCATTCCGAATTGTTTCATCTGGGTGAAGGAACTTATCTATTCGATACACCGGGATTCAGTTCCCTGTATCTGAATGACTTTACAGATGAAACTTTGAAAAACTATTTTCCTGAATTTACAGAATACGAAGACGAATGCCGCTTTGTGGGATGTAATCATGTGAATGAGCCAGACTGTGGTGTAAAACAAGCACTGGAATTGGGAAAGATCAGCCCGGTGCGTTATGAGCATTATGTTCAGATGTATCAGGAATTGAAAGAACAGAGGAGGTACTAAAGATGTTGATTTTATCACCTTCGATTTTATCAGCAGATTTTGCAAAACTTGGGGAAGATGTAAAAAGAACGGGTCAGGCCGGAGCCGAGTATATTCATATTGATGTGATGGATGGGGCTTTTGTTCCGAATATTTCTTTTGGAATGCCGGTGATCAAGGCCATTCGTCCGGCAACGGATAAGGTATTCGATGTCCATTTGATGATCGAAGAACCATCCCGTTATATTAAGGAATTTGTCGATGCTGGTGCAGATATTATTACGGTTCATGTAGAAGCGTGCAAACATCTTCATCGCACGATCCAGCTCATCAAGAGTTTTGGAATCAAAGCCGGTGTTGTTTTAAATCCGGCCACATCCCTCTCTGCAGTGGAAGAAATTCTTCCAGAAGTGGATATGGTGCTTTTGATGAGTGTAAACCCGGGATTTGGAGGCCAGAAATATATCCAGACAACAACAGACAAGATCCGCAGACTGCGCCAGATGATCACAGAACGAAATCTGGATGTGGATATTGAAGTGGATGGCGGCGTTACCCTTGAGAATGCAGGTATGCTGATCGAGGCAGGAGCAAACGTTCTTGTTGCTGGTTCCGCTGTGTATAAAGGTTCTGTTGAGGACAATATCAAAGGCTTTTTGGAGGTATTTAAAAAATACGAATGAAAGTATTGATTATTACAGGAGGCAACATCGATGACGATTTTGCCTTCTCTTTTTTAGAAAAAAGAAAATATGATGAAGTGATTGCCGTTGACGGCGGGCTTGCTTTTGCAGATCGGGCAAAGATCCGCATCACCCATCTGGTGGGCGATTTTGATACGATCGATCCGGTCATTCTTGAAAAATACCGATACCGGGAAGATATTTGTGTCCATCAGTTTGTTCCGGAGAAGGATTATACGGATACGGATATTGCTGTGAAACTGGCCTTGAAACTATTCGAACAGGCGAGTCTTTCGAAAGCGGATGAAAAGACGTTGGATATTCTTGGCGGAACGGGCAGCCGTCTGGATCATGTTATGGCTAATCTCCAGATGCTGAAAACCATTTTGGAGGCAGGCGTTGATGGGGCGATCATTGATAAAAATAATTATATTCAGATGATACAGGGACAGTGTACCTTGAAAAAGGGAGAGGTTTTTGGTCATTATATGTCATTGGTTCCTGCAACGATGAAACTTGGCGGTATTACATTGGAGGGATTTAAGTATCCTTTAAAGGATGCAAAGACATCCTTTGGTGAAAGTCTGTGCGTGAGCAATGAATTGATCGCGGATGAAGGAAGTATCGAGATTAAAGAAGGTCTGGCCTGGATGATCTTATCCAGAGATTAGATATGAAAAAGCCGAATATATTTCTCAAGGCTTTTTGAGAAATATATTCGGCTGTTCTGTTTTATACGTTGAAACGGAACAATACAACATCGCCGTCTTTTACGACATATTCTTTACCTTCCATGCGTACAAGACCTTTTTCTTTTGCAGCAGTATAGTTGCCGCATGCCATGAGATCATCGTAGCTGACAACTTCAGCTTTGATGAAACCGCGTTCAAAGTCTGAGTGGATCTTTCCGGCAGCCTGAGGAGCCTTTGTTCCGACTTTGATCGTCCATGCACGGGATTCTGTCGGTCCGGCTGTCAGGTAACTCATCAGACCCAGAAGACGATAGCTTGCTTTGATCAGTTTTTCAAGACCGGATTCGGAAAGACCGAGATCTTCAAGGAACATTTTCTTTTCATCATCATCCAGTTCGGCAATTTCCTGTTCAATCTGAGCACAGATTACGAAAACTTCAGAACCTTCAGCAGCAGCATATTCGCGGACCTTTGCGACAAATTCATTATTTGCACCATCGTCGGCCAGATCATCTTCAGATACGTTGGCAGCATAGATGACAGGCTTTCCGGTAAGAAGATTGAAACTCTGCAATAAAAGCTGTTCTTCTTCATCCTCTGTTTCAAAGGAGCGGGCCATCTTACCGTCTTCGAGATGGGCAAGGATACGTTTGACAAGATCGGCTTCTTTGGCAAGAGACTTGTCATTGCGGGCACCTTTGCTTACTTTGGAGTAACGGCGTTCCATGACTTCCATATCGGAGAAGATCAGCTCAAGGTTGATCGTTTCAATATCTCTTAATGGATCAATACTGCCATCTACATGGACAATATTATCATTTTCAAAACAACGAACAACGTGAACAATAGCATCTACTTCACGAATATTGGAGAGGAACTGGTTTCCAAGACCTTCACCTTTGGAAGCACCTTTAACAAGACCGGCAATATCGACAAATTCGATAACGGCCGGAGTGATTTTTTCAGAATCATAAAGTTTGGCAAGTTCGTCCAAACGATGATCCGGTACGGCAACAATACCCACGTTCGGGTCAATAGTACAGAATGGATAGTTTGCAGATTCAGCACCGGCTTTTGTCAGGGAATTAAAAAGGGTACTTTTTCCCACATTTGGAAGACCTACAATACCTAATTTCATATTCATACGTCCTTTCTTATATTAAAACAGAAATGCAGTCTGTTTTGATTTTTGACATTCTTATCTATCTTATCACATATTGAAAAAAAATACTATTAAAATCAATAAAAAAGAGAAAATCTGAAATTGTTAAAAAATAATGAAATTTTTTTAAAAAGCAAAATTGCTATTGATATCTAAAAACAAATGCTTTAAAATAAGAATACAAGTGGTGGAAAGTGACATAAAGTGGTGGAAAGTGGTTCTAAAAGAACTGGATTTTGAGAAGCGGGTGATTGTATGTTTATTGGTGAATATAATCATACATTGGATTCAAAAGGCAGGCTGATCGTTCCTTCAAAATTACGTGAATCTTTGGGTGAAAAGTTCTATGTGACGAAGGGATTGGATGGCTGTCTTTCTGTCTACCCTACAGAAGAATGGGAATGCTTTATGGAAAAACTTCGTAAACTCCCGATGACAAACAAAGATGCCCGTAAGTTCAGCCGCTTTTTTTTGGCGGGAGCTTCTGAGTGTGAAATTGATAAACAGGGACGTATTTTAATCCCTGCAAATTTAAGAGAATTTGCCAATTTGGAAAAAGAGGCAGTTTTAGTGGGTGTTTCAAACCGAATTGAGATTTGGAACAGAGATAAATGGGAAGAAATTAATGATATCGATGTCGATGATATGGATGATATTGCTCAGCATATGGAAGATATCGGAATATCTTTATAAATGACGGCAAGTGAAAGAGGTACAGACATGGCTTTTAAACACCAATCGGTTTTGCTGGAAGAAACGATTGATAATTTGAATATTCGGCCGGATGGTATATATGTGGACGGCACCCTCGGTGGTGGAGGACATGCCTTTCATGTGTGCAGCCGGCTTGGAGATAAAGGACGGTTTATTGGTATTGATCAGGATGCAGCGGCTATTGAAGCGGCTGGTGAACGGTTGAAACCTTTTGGAGATAAAGTTCAGATCGTCCGAAGTAACTACAGTAATATGAAACAGGTATTGGCAGATCTCGGTGTCACAAAGGTGAATGGCATCGTGCTGGATCTTGGCGTATCCTCTTATCAGCTGGATACAGCCGAGCGGGGGTTTACCTACAGGGAAAACGCACCTTTGGATATGCGTATGGACCAGCGTCAGGATAAGACAGCGAAAGATATTGTCAATGAATACAGTGAGATGGAATTGTACCGGATCATAAGAGATTACGGTGAAGATAAATTTGCGAAAAATATTGCGAAACACATTGTGCGTGCGAGACAGGAGAAGCCTCTGGAAACGACGGATGAATTGACGGAAGTGATCAAGGCAGCTATCCCGATGAAGTTCCGGGCAACCGGTGGTCATCCGGCAAAGCGGACATTTCAGGCGATCCGCATTGAGCTGAATCAGGAATTGGATGTGCTTAAGGGGCATCTTTACGAGATGGTGGAATTATTGGATGATGGTGGAAGGATTTGCATTATCACCTTCCATTCGCTGGAAGACCGCATTGTAAAAAATATTTTCAGAAAATGCGAAAATCCATGTGAGTGTCCTCCGAATTTTCCGACGTGTGTATGTGGAAAGAAATCTTTGGGCAAGGTGATTTCCAGAAAACCGATACTTCCTTCCGAGGAAGAACTGGAAATGAATCCAAGATCAAAGAGTGCGAAACTGCGTGTTTTTGAACGCAGATACGATGTTTGAAAGGAGCGGTAATCATGCCGGAAAATAGAAGAAGATATCATACGCAAACGTATAGTCATTATATTGAAGGCAGTGCCGTTCGGAAACTTGAAGCCTTACCGGAAGAATTTCCAAGGGAGTATCAGCGTTCTTCGAAGGAGGAGAGACGCAGACAGGCTGAAAAGAATCGAAAAAGACAGGCGGCAAGAAAGAATCGTGAGCGGGCATTAAGACTCGATTTCACGTATACAGTTTTCCTGATTCTTTCTGTTGTTGTGACCGTAGCTGCCTGTGTTGTTTATTTGAGTCTGCAGAATGAGATTACACGAACAAGTGAGCAGATTGCTTCACTCAAATCTGAATTAACCGCTATTAGCAATGAAAATGTGGCTATGGAAGAACGGATCAACAGTGGAGTGGATTTGTCTCAGGTATATCAGATCGCTGTCAATGAATATGGAATGACAGCCATTCGTGAAGGGCAGATTCATTATTATTCCAACGAAAATCAGGATTATGTTAAACAATATGAACAGATTCCAACGGATAACTGATAATGAAAGTCCTCAGATTGCTGAGGACTTTTTTATAGCACATGCTGTAAAACGAGATTCTATTTTTTTAAGGCAGATTGGTGGTGTGACAGTTGGCGAAACAATATGAATTTCCACAGCGTCCAAAGAAACAGAAAAGAAAGAAACGAAGACGTAGATTTAACGATAATAACCGGAGAAAACTATTGATCGTATTTTCCTTTTTGCTTCTATGTATTTGTGTTTTGATTGGACGATTGATTTATATAAACTTATCCAAAAGTGATACATATACGCGAATTGTTATGACTCAGATGAATTATGACAGTCAGACAATTCCTTTTAAACGGGGCGATATACTGGACAGAAATGGAACGGTATTGGCCACAAGTGAAAAAGTCTATAATTTAATTCTGGATCCTTATGTCGTGCTTAATTCCAATGGTGATTGTGCCGAACCGACGGCAGAAACCATTGAAAAATATTTTGATATTGATGAAAAGGAAATTTACGATATATTAGATGAAAAGGGTGACAGCCGTTATGTCGTTCTAACGAAAGAATTAAGCTATGATACGGTCAAAGCCTATCAGGACTTCATGGAATCAGAAGATGAAAAGGATAAAGAAATCAGTGCCTATGTGAAAGGCATATGGTTTGAGGAAGAATATTTGCGTAAATATCCATATAATTCACTGGCGTCCTCATTGCTTGGATTTGCGAATAAGGGAAATGTCGGTACCTGGGGAATCGAAGGTTATTATAATGATATGCTTAATGGCACCGATGGACGAGAGTATGGATATTTGTCGGATGCATCGGATTTTCAGAGAACAACGGTATCTCCGGTCAATGGCTATAATGTTGTGTCAACAATTGATATGAATATTCAGAGAATTGTGGAAAAATACGTCAATCAGCTGTTGGAAACGCGGGAATGTGCCAATATGGGTGTCATTGTTGCCAATCCAAACAATGGTGAAATTTTGGCAATGGTGGATGCACCGAGCTTTGATCTGAACAATCCAAGAGATTTATCCGGGCTGTATTCGGAAGAAGAACTGGCAGCGATGAGCAATGAGGAGGTTGTCGATATTCTTAACCGGATCTGGCGTAATTTCTGTGTGAGTGATACGTATGAAGCCGGTTCGACGGTCAAACCATTGACGATCGGTGCGGCACTGGATGAGGCAAAAGTATCCGTCAATGATACATTTTTATGTGACGGCGGTGAGGAATTGTTTGACGGTTCTGGCATGCAGCTTATTGCCTGTCACAACCGAAATGGTCATGGAACCACGTCTCTGATGGAGGCGATCATGTGGTCCTGCAATGACGCTTTGATGCAGGTTGGTACCCGCCTTGGCGTAACAGATATGATTAAGTATCATCAGCTCTATGGTTTTGGTCAAAAAACAGGAATTGATCTTCCAGGTGAAGCCAGTGCAGAAACGCTCGTCTTTACGGAAGAAACGATGGGAAATTTCGAATTGGCAACCAGTGCCTTTGGACAGGGCTACAATCTGACGATGGTTCAGATGGTGGCGGCCTTTTCTTCCATTTTGAATGGGGGACATTATTATCAGCCTCATGTTGTTAAAGAGATTACGACAGAGAGCGGTAATGTGGTGAAGTCTTTTGACAAAGTGCTTGTGCGCAACACATTATCCGAGGAGACATGTGAGTGGTTAAAGGAGGCCATGCATCAGACAGTTTCGGATGATGGCTGGAATACAACAGGTACAGCCGCTCAGGTTGCGGGTTATACTGTGGGAGGAAAAACAGGTACAGCCGAAAAACTGCCGCGTGGTTCCGGCAAATACGTCGTTTCCTTTATTGGATTTGCACCTGTGGAAGATCCGGCGGTTGTGGTCTATGTTGTTATCGATGAGTTGAAAGATAATCAGGAAGACAGTGGAACGCCGACAAAGATGGCTGGCGATATTTTAAGTGAAGTTCTTCCGTATTTGCAGATTTTCCCAGCCGATGGCACAGAAATTGTCCAGGAGAATTATACCTGGGGTGTTGAAGATGAAACACAGACTGAAGATACGGAAGAGAGTACCGGAGAAGAAACGGGAAATGCAACCTACTCGGATCTGATGAAATTCCAGAGTCAATGGACAGATGAGGATTCCGATGGCTATGATGATATCACAGGTGAGTATTACTGGGACGATCTGGCCGAATACATGGAGGTGAATGGTATAAGCTACGAGTGATAAGAATATAGTATACTAAATGTCTATGGAGAGCGTTCATGGAGACAAGAACTTATCACCGAAGAAAAATGCTCATCGTTCTTCTAATGATGATATTGTTACTGATGATCCTGCTCGTTCGTATGTGGTATATTATGATCAGCCGTTCCCAGCATTATAAAGAACGGGCGGATGATCTCCACGAAAGGGAGCGTGTGATCAAAGCAGAACGGGGCATTATCTATGACCGTAATGGAGTTGAGCTTGCCACAAATAAGTCGGTATGCACAATTTCTGTCATTCATAACCAGATTACCGATCCGGAAAGGGTGATTCAGGTTTTATCCGAAACTCTGGAGCTGGACGAGGAAACCGTTCGTAAACGGGTTGAAAAGGTATCATCCATTGAACGGATACGTTCCAATGTGCCAAAGGAAACGGGTGATCTTATCCGAGGTTATAAACTGGATGGTGTTATGGTGGATGAAGATTATGCCAGATATTATCCTTATGATGATCTGGCAGCAAAGATTCTTGGATTTACCGGAGGTGATAATCAGGGAATCATTGGTCTGGAGGTTTTTTATGACAACTATCTCCAGGGAGAAGAAGGAAAAATACTGACTGTGACGGATGTTCGCGGTATTGAAGTGGAAAACAGTGCAGAAACCCGCGTGGACCCGGTGATGGGAGAGAGCCTCTATCTGAGCCTGGATTACAATATCCAGTCTTATGCAGCCCAGATCGCAGAAAAAATACTGAAACAAAAGCAGGCCAAAAGTGTCTCGATCATTTTGATGAATCCGCAAAATGGTGAGCTATATGCGATGGTCAATGTTCCCGAATTTAATCTGAATGAACCCTTTACATTGAATACAGAGGATGATACCGGCGTGAGTACGCAGGATCTTCTGAATCAGATGTGGCGTAACGGCTGCATTAATGATACATATGAACCGGGTTCAACTTTTAAAATTGTCACAGCCACAGCGGCACTGGAAAAAAAGGTGGTCAGCCTGAGTGATACCTTTTCCTGCCCGGGTTTTCGCATTGTGGCAGACCGGAAGATCCGCTGCCATAAGACGGGTGGACATGGAACAGAAACCTTTACACAGGGCTTTATGAATTCCTGCAATCCGGTATTTATGGATGTGGGAGCCAGAGTTGGCATTGATGGCTTATATGAATATTTTGAAAAGCTGGGGCTTTTTGAAAAGACGGGAGTGGATCTGCCCGGAGAAGCATCGTCGATCATGCATAAGGCAGAAAATGTGGGAGCTGTAGAGCTGGCCACCATTTCCTTCGGACAGTCTTTTCAGATTACGCCATTACAGCTTTTGAGAGCCGTCAGTGCGGTGATCAACGGCGGAAATCTTGTCACACCCCATTTGGGACTTTATACGACCGATGGGGAGGGGAATAAAAAAACAGTATTTGATTATCCGGTAGAAAGCGGTGTGATCAGCGAGGAAACATCGGAGATGATGAAAGAGCTTTTAGGTCTGGTTGTTTCTGAGGGAACCGGTAAGAACGGTCAGGTCGAAGGTTACTCTGTCGGAGGCAAAACGGCGACTTCCCAGAAACTGCCGAGAGGCTCAGGCAAATATATCGCTTCATTTATTGTTTTTTCACCAGTCGAAGACCCACAGATCATCGGTATCCTTTTAATCGATGAGCCGGTGGGAACCTATTACGGCGGAACGATCGCAGCACCGGCCATGGCAGAAATATATGAGATGGTCCTTCCTTATCTGTTTCCGGAGGAAAGGGAAGAAAGTTTGGAGGAGACAGAGTGAAATGGCCCGAAAAGCTTTACAATACATGTATAAGGTATTATAATTTTTAATTTGGACAGAATACGAAAGAATTCAAAGAGGTGTAATTATGAAATATACAATTATCTTACCAGCAATTATTGCATTTGCCATCAGTGCACTGTTGTGCCCTGTTGTCATTCCATTTTTGCAGAAATTAAAATTTGGTCAGTTTATTCGTGATGAGGGACCGGCGGCACATCAGAAAAAATCAGGCACGCCGACGATGGGCGGTATTATTTTTATTATAAGTGTGATTCTCACATCCCTTTTGTATATGAAGGATTATCCGTCAATCATTCCTGTGGCATTTGCCACCCTTGGGTTTGGAATTATTGGCTTTATGGATGATTATATTAAAGTTGTAAAAAAACGTAATTTAGGCTTAACAGAAATTCAGAAATTGGCAGGTCAGATCGTTGTCACAGGTATTTTCCTGTATTATTTAATGAATTTCACAGATGTGGGTACAAAACTGCTGATTCCTTTTACCGGCGGCTTTGAAAATGGTACTTATCTTGAATTGCCAGGCTGGCTGTTTATCATTTTTATGTTTATCGTATTTTTAGGAACAACCAATGGTACGAATTTTACCGATGGTCTGGATGGCCTTCTTGCCAGCGTGACCGTCCTTGTTGCTGTCTTTCTTACGGTGGTTTCCATTGGTGTGAACAGTGGATTATCCCCGATCACAGCAGCAGTTGCAGGAAGTCTTCTTGGATTTTTGTTATTTAACGTCTATCCGGCCAGAGTGTTTATGGGGGATACGGGTTCCCTGGCTCTCGGTGGTTTTGTTGCAGCATCTGCAAGTATGATGAATATGCAGTTATTTATTTTGATCTTTGGTCTGATCTATTTGGTTGAAGTGCTTTCTGTTATTATTCAGGTAGCATATTTTAAAAAGACCGGTGGAAAGCGTTTCTTCAAGATGGCACCGATCCACCATCATTTCGAGCTCAGTGGATGGCCGGAAACAAAGGTTGTGGCTGTTTTTTCAATCGTGACAGCGATTCTTTGTCTCATTGGCTTTATGGCACTTTGATAAGGATCAGTATGGATAAACAGGAGGAATATACATATGGATTTAAAGAATAAAACCGTGCTTGTGGCCGGTACCGGAATCAGTGGTATAGGAGCAATGAATCTGTTGGTAAAGACAGAGGCTGATCTGATTCTTTATGATGGAAATACGATGTTGACAGAGGAAAGCATCCGGGCAAAGCTGCCTGAAACAAATAAAAATATTAAAATTGTCATCGGTGATCTGACGGATGATATCATTGAAACGCTGGATATTGCGGTTTTAAGTCCGGGCATTCCTACGGATGTGGCTTTTGTCAACAGAATGCGTGATGCAGGCGTGATCATCTGGGGTGAGCTGGAGCTGGCAGACCAGTTTGCAAAAGGAACGGTTGTGGCTATTACCGGTACGAACGGTAAAACGACAACAACGACTCTGGTCGGTGAAATTTTGCAAAATTACTTTAAAGATGTATTTGTTGTTGGAAATATTGGAACGGCTTATACAGGCGTTGCTATGGAGACATCCGATGCATCCTATGTGGTTGCCGAGACATCCAGTTTCCAGCTGGAAACAATCGATGCCTTTCATCCGGTTGTCAGCGCGATCTTGAATCTCACACCGGATCATTTGAACCGCCATCATACGATGGAAGGTTATGTGGAAGCGAAAAAGAATATCATGAAAAATCAGACAGCAGAGGATTTTATTGTCCTGAATTATGATGACCCTCTGACAAGGGCCATTGGAGAGACAGCCGTACCTCAGGTCATTTATTTTTCAAGTACCCATGTTCTGGAAAACGGTTATTATTTCCATAATCGAAAGATTTATTATGCGAAGAATGGCGAGACAGAAGAAATCTGCAGTGCCAGCGGCTTAAAGATCCTCGGTCTTCATAATATGGAAAATATTATGGCTGCGGTGGCTATGGCTCGCTGTGTTGGTGTTCCGATGGATAAAATCCGCGAAACCGTCACCTCATTTATGGGTGTGGAACATCGAATTGAATATGTGACAGAAAAACGGGGTGTTGCTTATTATAACGATTCCAAGGGAACGAATCCGGATGCTGCGATCAAAGCAGTACAGGCGATGGTACGTCCGACGATTTTGATCGGAGGCGGTTATGATAAAGAAAGTACCTATGACGAGTGGATTGAAAGCTTTGGAGATAAAGTACGGTATCTGGTTCTTTTAGGCGAAACAGCCAATAAGATTGCCGAGTGTGCACGCCGTCATGGGTTTGAAAATATTATTATGACGGAAAGTCTTGAAGAGGCTGTGGAGGTTTGTGCACAGAAGGCAGAAAGCGGAGATGCGGTTCTTCTTTCACCGGCATGTGCAAGCTGGGATATGTTTAAAAGCTATGAAGAACGGGGACGGATCTTCAAAGAACTTGTTCGCGGACTGGCAGACTGAAATTAAACAGGAACTGAGGTGTTGTTATTGGCACAGAATGTGGTGGCAATGAAACAAAAAAAGAATAAAGCTCAGATGAAAACAGAAAAGTATTTTGATTACAGTCTTCTGTTTATCGTCATTTTTCTGGTTTGCTTTGGTCTTGTCATGATTTATAGTACGAGTGCTTATAGTTCACAGATTACAAATAACGGTGATTCCTTTTATTATCTGAAACGGCAGGGTGCCTTGGCCATGCTTGGCATTGCTGCCATGTTTGTGATCAGCCGGATCCCGTATCATTTTTGGCGGCGTGTTATCAATCTGGCCTATGGACTGACCGGTTTGTTACTGTTTCTCGTGCTTGTTTCCGGCGTGGCCAGCCATGGACAGAAACGATGGATTGCCATTGGACCGATTCAGTTTCAGCCTTCCGAGATGGCAAAGGCGGTTCTGATCCTCTTTCTCGCCCATATGGCAAGCCGGAGTGTGAATCAGTTAAAAAACTGGCGAGGGGTTCTCAAGTGCTTTTTATATGCACTTCCGATCATTGTGCTGGTGACTGTTTCAAACTTAAGTACGGGAATCATTCTCCTTGGAATTTCCTTTATTATCATTTTTGTGGCCAGCAATCAGTATAAGATTTTTATGGGTGTTATCGGCGGAGGCGTGGCCTTAATGCTTGTTTTTCTACAGGTAGCCGCATATCGAATGAATCGAATCGATGCGTGGTTAAATGTGGAAACTTCCGAATATGCTTATCAGACAAGGCAGGCTTTGTATGCGATCGGATCCGGAGGGGTTTTTGGTAAAGGATTGGGAAGAAGTATTCAGAAATTATCTTATGTACCGGAGGCCCATAATGACATGATCTTCTCTATTATCTGCGAAGAACTTGGACTTTTTGGAGCGATTGCGATCATTTTGTTATTTATCTT
>JAXJRF010000073.1:0-8405 GCA_036310765.1 Frisingicoccus sp. | reverse complement strand
GATTATTGGCCGCACGAGCCGGTTTGATCTCATCCACATGTTCATAGGCCGATTCAATACTGCCGTAAGATGTAATGATCTTTGTTGCCGTTTTTTCACCGATTCCAGGTACACCCGGAATATTATCCGAGGCGTCGCCCATCAGTGCTTTCAGATCAATAAACTGGACGGGTGTCACCTGATAAGCCTTTAATACATCCTCCGCATAATAATTTTCGACCTGAGTGCCGCCGGCCTTTGTCTTCGGAATACTGATCTTCACTTTTTCGGTTGCCAGCTGCAGCAAATCTCTGTCACCGGAAATGATCGTGACATCGCATCCCGCCTCTTCGCACATGCGGCCCAATGTTCCAAGAATGTCATCGGCCTCATAGCCTTCCTTCGTGATGATCGGAATACCCATAGACTGGAGAACTTCCTTTAATACAGGCACCTGCTCGTGGAGCTCCTTCGGCATTGGTTTACGGGTTCCTTTATAGGCATCATACATTTTATGGCGGAATGTCGGCGCTTTCAAGTCAAAGGAAACCATCAGGCCATCCGCCTTTTCTTCGTCCAGAGCTTTGAACATAATATTTAAAAAACCATAGATTCCATTCGTATGCAAACCTTCGGAATTCGTCAAGACAGGTACACCATAAAATGCACGATTCAATATGCTGTGACCATCCATCAATACTATTTTTTTACTCATCTGACTATCCTACCTTTCTTAACAATTTCGAATAAGCTCTTCTTATTATATACTTATTTGGTAAAATAAAAAAGATATCGAAAGCTTTTCTTCGATATCTTTTCTATTATTCTTAATAACTTATGATTTCTGCAATATTGTTTACAAGCGAAGATGTGGTCGCTGCAGCAATATTATTGATAAAAATAACATCATCAATGTTTTTATCCTGAATCAATGCCGTCAGTCCTTCCGGATAATAGCGGTAATCCACCACATAGACTTTATCGTAATGATCCACTAAAAATGGAACAAAACAGTTGCCAAAGGATTCTTTGATAACCACACAGGAACTGCCATCCGACAAAAGTGGATTATCGATAACGCTGTATGGCTGATCCCCTCCAATAAAACAATTGTATTTTGAACTATTATTCCATTCGGATACATCATAAATAATCTTATAATCCATTGTATCACCATTTGTGTCGGTAAATGTCATATCATTTGTTGCCATCGGAATATAGGCTGTGATCGTGTCCGGATGTTCTGCCAGAGCTGGTGCCTGATTGCTTGCCGAATATAATGTACCAATAAAATTATCAAAGGTCATGGTCTGATATTCTGCCAGAGATGTCGGTGTTTTTCCCATGCTCCGCATCAGCTGAACATAGGTATAGTAAGCACCGAGAGGCGTCCAGTGATGATCGGTCCGATAATATAAATACTCGTCCGAATGTTTCTTTAAAATAGAAAAAGCGTCCACCGTCTTCACTTTCTCGTCCATATTCTCATAAATATACTGAATAGCCTCCTGCTGGTCACTGCAGCCCAGCTCTTTTTGCAGTTTTTCATCCAGATAAATACCCGAACTGATCGGAACGACAATATCGTAGATATGGACATCATCCTCCACTTTATTCGCCAGAGCACTGATGGCATCAATATAGGCATTGGCCGCGTTCTCGGTGAAACCGTATAAACTGAAGGCTGTATCGCCGGATACATAAACTGTTCCCACCTGCTCCGGTACTTTTGTAATTTCACGTCGTTTGGCACCCCCATTGGCTGCATCTGCCGCACGCTGAGTTTCTATTGCCGCTTTGATCTCATTATCCAAATCTTCCATCCGCATCTTCGTCGAAGGCAGCAAAATATCTGTCAGTTTAATACGTTCCTTTGGAATATTATCTGTCTTCTCCATCGAACCATAAATCTGGTTATTTTGAATACCATAAAGTGAACGGAACTTTGTATTGCCTGCCAAAAGCTGTTCCCTAAAAGGGAAAGTATCGGCATACCATGTACTGACACCATTAAAAAATTCGCCGTTCAGGAAACTTTCAACGGAAAATGAAGGAAACCTTGTCAATACACGTTTCTCCAGCTTCGACTCTTTCGGCCTTAACGGAAACATCAATCCAATCAGGGCGATCAGCATGACACAGACTGAAAATGCAGCAATTTTATATTTTGTATATTTATAATCTTTTTTACGTTTTTTCGTCGAACCTCTGCGACGTTTTTTTCTTTCTTCCATAACGCTGATACTTTCCTTTTAAAACTGAAAATATAAAAACGGATTGTAACTGTTTCCAACGAGTGCCATCGTGCTGATAAGCAGGAGAACAACCGGTCCGGCAATTTCAATGACACGTCTTATGTACTTAAATAATGAAACCGTTTTGCATTGACGGCACATCCATTTATAGGCATCTTTAAGGAGCGGTGTACACGCAATCATGGCTGCGATCATAAAAAAGATGTTGTTCATCACCGCTGTGGATACCGTCATATTGATAAATCCATTACCATTCAATCCGAGCATGCCCTTCAAGACACAACCTACCGAAGCCAAATCGGTGAATTTAAATATCATCCATCCAAAGTAAACAAGAATCAATGTATAAATATGTTTCGCTGCCTTTGGTAATCTTTCAAGCCAGTCAGCCAACACCCGCTTTTCCAGCATAAGAACAACGAAATAATACAATCCCCACAAAACAAAGTTCCAGCTGGCTCCATGCCATAACCCGGTCAGTGCCCATACAACAAGTAAATTCAAAATCGTTCGTTTCGCACCTTTTCGATTACCGCCAAGAGGAATATAGACATAATCTCTGAAAAATGTACTTAAGGATATATGCCAGCGACGCCAGAACTCCGTTACTGAACGGGAGATATACGGATAATTAAAGTTTTCCTTATAATGGAAACCAACCATAAGCCCCATGCCGATCGCCATGTCCGAATAGGCTGAAAAATCCAGATATATCTGGAGCATGTACATCAGCACACCAAGCCATAATCCCAAGGCAGGAACCGACTTCAGATTCATAATGCCTTCCGGAAGAAATGTATCCGCAATCTGAGCACAAGAATTCGCCAGTACAGCTTTCTTAAATAAACCAATCGTAAATCGGTTGATTCCACGTCCCATCTCTGGAATCGTCGCTTTACGGTGTTCAATTTCATAGGCAACATCCTTATATCGGACGATCGGACCGGCAATACACTGGTGAAATAAACTACAATATAACAATACAAGTAGATAGTTTTTCTGTGCCTTTACATTCCCCCAATAAACATCCACAACATAAGAGATCAACTGGAATGTATAAAAGGAAATACCGATTGGAAGAACAATTTCCGGCACAACGTCCGGAACGCCCGTAAGACGCTGAATATTTCCAAGAATGAAACCGGCATATTTAAAATAACCGAGCAATGCCAGCTGCAGTCCCACGCCGAACACCAGCCAAAAACGTTTGAATCCTTTCCTTTTACGGCTGTTATCGATCCGAAGTGCCGAAAACCAACTGATCGCTGCCATGAGCAACAGCAGCAACAGGTATTTTGGTCCGCCCCATGCAT
Source organism: Frisingicoccus sp. (assembly GCA_036310765.1). Lineage (GTDB taxonomy): Bacteria > Bacillota > Clostridia > Lachnospirales > Lachnospiraceae > Frisingicoccus. Next base: position 4,858 of record JAXJRF010000073.1, on the reverse strand, counting down.
AGAAGATCAATGAGGATATTAATAAAACCATGTTCTTTCGTTCAATCGTGCTGACATACGAATAGACAAACATGGTTATCGCAAAAAAGAAAAATATAAATAATAAGCTTGAAAAAACCAAGATTTTCTTCCTCCTCAAATAAAGATAACAAACGTAAAAGACATGTATCTGTGACTAAATATGTCGAATTACAACTGAATATGTCGTATGTTTATTTCATTCTAATATGTTTAGTTTGAATGTTCAAGACATAAACTTTTAAATTTTTCTTAATTAATATACTTGTAACATTTTTACAAAAACAATCCATTTTCCATCGTCATATATAACAAAAATCGGTCTGGATAACCAGACCGATTAAATTATTATCAATTTTCAATTCTCGGATATTGTCTATGTCTCAGCCATATCCTGCTGTCCGCAGGAAGATAGACGATCAAATAGACAAATAAATTCAATATAAATGCTGCAGCCACATCAACAATGGTATGTTGTTTTAAGAATACGGTTGAGGCAATGATCAGTGCTGAAAGAATCACAGACCCTCCAACAATCATCGGCTTTGATTTTAATTTCTGACAGCGTACAATGGCAATCGATGCGGCCACCGAATTATAAACATGGATGCTCGGTAAAATATTCGTCGGCGTATCTATCTGATACAGAAAACGAACCATATCCGTAAAAACATTATCCCGCGGAAAGACCATCGGTCTTAAAAAGTGTCCGTTTGGATAAATCCACGATATGATAATAAACACCGTCATTCCGATTCCCAAATTGGCAATCAGCTGCAGATACTCTGTTTCATTATCATTCTTAAACATGAACCACAGGACCGTACATGCAATATAGAGAAACCACAGAACATATGGGATAATAAAATATTCACAAAATGGTATCATACGATCGAGGCTTGAATGAATGATGTGCATTCTGTAATTCACACGATTCTCAAGAAACTGAAAAGCCAACATATAAATAATCATATAGATTGGAACAATCAGTTTTGTCCCGTATTTTTCAATAAACCTTTTTGCCATATATAACCACGCCTTCTCATTATAATATCTGTCAACTTCATCTTTATGGCATTGTACCAAGTCGCTAGCGCGACGGCTAGCCCCATGTACAAATAATTTTGCCATTCTCTAAAAAAAATAGCAGTTTTTAAATATATGTTGTATTGTTGAATTACCCCTAACACAACAATCACATAACATTTAAGAACTGCTATGCTTATATTACCATGGATTTTTAAACTCAACAACTACATATCCCGTTTCATTATTCGTCCGCCTCCTCTTTTTTGAATTGTAACCTTTACTGCTTATTACATTTCAAAGGAGATTTTATCATGGACAAATATTTAAATTCTTTTAGGGAAATGGTTTCCCTTCGCGGTCTTACTGACCATACTTTAACTTCCTATTGCACTTATATTCGTGCCTACCTTGATTATCTTTCAACAATTCTTCAAAAAGCACCTGAAGATGTCTCTTGGCAAGAACTCCGCGAGTACATCAAATGGCTGCAATACACTCGTAATGTTTCGGATCGTACGATTAACTGTGCCATCTCACAACTTCGTTTCTTTACCATGTATGTGCTTCATAAACCATGGGATGATACGCAACTTCCTATGCGAAAGTTCGATAATTATCTTCCTTTTGTTCCATCAAAAGCGGAAGTAATGACTCTTATCAATTCCATGCCTGATTTAAAGCAAAAAGCCATGGTCACTCTTATGTATTCAGCCGGCTTACGTATTGGAGAAGTATGTCGACTTCGATATAAAGATATCCAACGAAAACAAATGCGAATCCATATCTCTCATGGAAAAAATCGTTCTGACCGATATGCTATTCTTTCCCAAAACGCATTGGATATCCTTACAGAATACTGGTACGCTTTCGACAAACCCAAAGATTGGTTGTTTCCAAAACAAACAGACCCTACCAGACCAATTGATACATTTTATCTTTCCAGGCACATCCATGAAGTGGAACGTTCCCTTGGTTGGGAGGAACGTATTACCTGCCACTCATTGAGACATGCCTTTGGAACGCATCTTTACGAAGACGGCGTTGATTTACTTACCATTAAAGCGCTATTGGGACATAAATCTCTGAATTCAACAACAATCTATGTCCATCTTGCTTCGAATGGTATCCGATCTGCTGTGAGCCCTTTTGACAGAATGGATGGTGTATTGCATGGCTAATTCTAAAATTCAGCAAATATTCTCTTTTGCCTGGAATACGTACGCTTCCTCTTATAATCCATCTGCAATTCAAGAAAAAGCTGCTCACTCCATCATGAATTGCAAGTCGGGTACGTTGGGTTACAACGTCTGCATCTGTGAAGAATGTAATCACACAGAACTTCATGCGAATTCCTGCCGTAACCGCAACTGTCCCAATTGCCAAGCTGTCTTAAAAGAGATTTGGATTGATCAACGTAAAGCAGAAGTAATTGATTCTCCATACTTCCATGTAGTGTTTACAATACCTGCTGAATTAAATCCGATTGTATATAAAAATCAATCCTTATTATATTCTCTGTTACATAGGTGCTCCGCCGAAACACTTCTTGAATTATCTTCTAATTCGAAGTATCTCGGTGCAACACCTGGAATTATTCAAGTCCTTCATACTTGGGGACAAGAATTAAACTTTCATCCACATATCCACTGCATCGTATCAGGTGGCGGACTATCGAAAGATTTAAAACTCAAATCTTGTGGCAAACATTTTTTTATTCCAGCAAGGGTTCTTTCCAAAAAGTTTAAAGGAAAGCTCTTGAGACAATTAGACGTCCTTTATTCTTCCGATCAACTAGAGCTGCAAGGCTCTTGTGGAAAATATAGAAATCCTTATGTTTGGAAGGAGTTAAAGGATTCCCTTTACCAAAAACAATGGTGTCCTGATATTCGCGAAACTTTCAATGGTTTTGGAAACGCGATTGAATATCTCGGACGATATACCCATCGGATTGCTATTACCAACACACGAATCCAGTCAGTAACAGAGGAAACCGTTACTTTTACTGCAAAAGATTACAGGAACAACTCCACTATGAAAGAAGTTACTTTAACAAATCAAGAATTCATTCGTCGACTCATGATGCATGTACTTCCAAGTGGTTTTCAAAAGATTCGTTACTATGGTTTCTTGAATAATCGAAACAAAAAGAGGAACCTATCCATTATCTTTCGCATTCAAGGACATCAGAATTATCGTGCAATGTTAAACGGATTATCCATGGATGAAATCCTAAGACAAGTATGGAATTATAACATTCGCATTTGTCCTGCTTGTGGCTGTGAAACATTAAAACATGCTGGTAAAACATATCATTTATTGAATTAAATCAAAGAATTCTATATAGTTGGAAAGCTCTCCATCGGAGGGCTTATTCGTCGTGTCCTTTTTATCGCTTCTACGCGATATAAGTTACCAATTAGCATGAAATCGTATTCCAAAATCATTTTTTTGATGAGTTACAAAAGATTCAATTCCCATAAGTACTCGCAAACGATCGCGACATTGGTACAATTATGAAGAATCACATTTAGAGCAGTTCACATTTGATTCAGAACTGCTCTTTTTATCTGCTCTAAAAATGATACTTCACTTTAGAATTATAGCACTCTGTATTCCATGTATCAATAGGATTCAGTTTTTCTTAAGAAATTTTATGTAAATTAAAAATTTCAATTCTTTTTAAAAGAACAATGATGGCTCAGCTCTTCGAATATACTCTTCTTCCAATTCGTGCTTATGGTACAGATAGCTTTCCGCATCATAATACTTGGCCCCCATCGGACATTTCTTTTCACAGCTTCCGCATTTAATGCAGATACCTGTAAGCTCACGTACATTCTCCGGATTAATCGAACCCATCGGGCATACTTTGGCACAAAGGCCACAGTTATTACAGCTGTCCGAAGTTTTTGGTGTCACTTTACGGATATCCACCGGATTGCCCTTTCTGTCTCTTGGCTGATAATAACCCTTGGATGGATACTGACCGCCAACCTCCAAAAGCTGTCCAGCAACCGGCTTAAAATCGGAAGTTAATTTGTTGTAAATATTTTCCGCAAACATCTCGACCACTTCCATATCCGCATTGTCAGGACGGCCGGCACCTAAAATTTCAGAAAATGAATGCTCTCCAACAAAAGCTCCGGCTGCTACTGACATGAATCCATCTTCAACAAGCAACGCCTGAAGTTCAGCCAATGCATCATCATAATTTCTATTTCCAAAAAGAACGATCGGAACAGCCAATGCGCCTCCGCCCTGAACCGTATGAATATATTTCAGAAGAACGTTTGGAACTCTGCCCGCATAAACCGGTGTACCAAAAACAACAAGATCATCCTCATTGAATATCTGAACCTCTTTACGTACATCAGGCAATGTGAAATCCACATATGTTTTTTCACATTTAAAATCCGCTGCCAGCAGTTCAACAAGTTCCTGAACAATTTTCTCCGTTGTACCTGTCGGACTAAAATACATGCCGACAATCCTGTTAACCATAATATCTATTCCTCCTTAAGATCACTGTCCCTATTATAACGTTATTCTCACTCAATATCAATCCAATAATAATGTTTCATAAAAAGAAAAATCGCCAGAACCGAAGTTCTGACGATCTATGCCGGCAGCGGGACTTGAACCCGCACGGTGTTGCCACCAACAGATTTTGAGTTTACTGCCTGGCGTTAGGCGTTCCGCCTACGCAAAAGGTTGTAAATTGCCTGCATATTTAATCCTCAACAAACTAAATCTATTTATATGAAAGATTTTTTGACTATTTAGTTCTTACATATTTATAGTATCATTCAAT
>JAXJRF010000072.1:0-1676 GCA_036310765.1 Frisingicoccus sp. | reverse complement strand
TCATAAATGCATTGTAAATTTCCTTGTCACGAATGACAATAAATATCCATTCCTGACTGTTCTTTGCACTCGGTGCCGCCATACCGGCCTTAATGATCTGTTTAATCTGTTCATCGCTCACAACCGCATCGGTATATTTACGCACACTGCGGCGTTTAAAAATTGTATCCATAATTCCTACCTCCCAATCTGTATACACTTATTCATTTATATGAAATCTCTCTTTTACACACTCACATAAATACTGGGCCGTACCCTCAACCCCAAGAAAACTGCTGTTGATCAGAATATCTTTATGTTTCACATCATCCGGCATATAGCCTGCATAACGCATATGATAAGCGATTCTAGCCTCATCCACATCCTGGATCATCGACTTGGCTTCCCTCTCTGACATATCAAAACGTTCAATGCAATTATGGAGACGCTCTTCCTCCGGTGCATATATGTATATATTGACCGCATTCGGGAAATCCCGAAGAATGTAGTCTGCACACCGCCCAACAATAATACAGCTCTGCTGTTCAGCCAGTTCCAGAATAATCTGTTCCTGAACCTTGAAAATCTTATCCTGCATATCCGTTGTCTGTCGTCCTAATGGAAATCTCATAAACCCAAACCGGTTCTGGGCACGTTCTTCCTCATCCTTGATTGTAGACATCATCAGTCCTGTCTGTTCCGATACTTTCTCAAGAATCTCTCTGTCATAATATTCGATACCAAGCATCTGTGCCATCTGTCTGGCAATCGCCTGTCCCATACTTCCAAATTGTCTGGTTATCGTAATCGTATATAGCTCCAAAAATACTTCCCACCATTTCATATGCATAAAATCCATAGTTTAAGGTTGACATCCCTATTATACATCATATTCCCTGCACAGGGTATGGACTATTTACATTTTTTACCAACAGTTTCGCATAAAACTCTGTCATTATAAACAGCACCTCTTCGTCAAAATCAAAATTATTCTGATGATGTTCTGCGGACAGCTCACTTCCAAACATAAAGTACGCGGCTTTGCCGCCCTTCTCCTGCACCCGGCACATCATACCGGTCACATCCTCCGATGCATTAAAAATACCGTCTTCCACGTACCAATCGCCAATCCCCATGGATACCGCACACTTTTTGACTGAATGGATAAGTTCCAGGTCACTCCGACCGGTTCCCACATCACCCACAATGTCCAGCTCCCATTTCACCCGATACATGTCCGCGGCAGCTTCAGCAACTTGTATGATCTGTTTTTGCATATACCGATTGGATGTTTCATCCGCTCCCCGGGTTTCCACTTCAAGATAGGCTTCATCCGCAATAATATTTCTGCCTGTTCCGCTGACAAAACGCCCCACATTCATACGAACATCCTCCGGTGCATTTTTCAAAGCCTCATAGGCATTTACAGTGAACTGGGCTGCTGCCAGAAGGGCATTTCGCCCCTGTTCCGGTGCATTGGCCGCATGGGCCGCCTTCCCATGAAAATAGACATTCATTTTTGTTGACGCCAGAAACCCTTTCGTGCAGGCTGCAATCATTCCTGTTTTCCTGCATCCAATCCCGATATGTCCCCCATAGAATTCATCGATATCATCCAGCCATCCTTTATTGACAACCGCCCTTGCTCCCCGGCAGCCTTCTTCCGCCGGCTGAAATATGAGTCGGATCTCCCCATC
>JAXJRF010000071.1:0-3252 GCA_036310765.1 Frisingicoccus sp. | reverse complement strand
TCATCTTAATTGCTTCAATACGGCGAATATCCATGCGGACAGAGGAATAGAACTTTAATGCACGACCACCTGTTGTTGTCTCTGGATTACCAAACATAACCCCAACCTTTTCACGAAGCTGGTTGATAAATATAACAACACAGTTGGATTTACTGATAACCGCTGTTAACTTACGTAAAGCCTGAGACATCAGACGTGCCTGAAGACCTACATGGGCATCCCCCATCTCACCATCAATCTCTGCCTTTGGCACAAGGGCTGCTACCGAGTCGACAACAACGATATCAATGGCACCGGAACGAACCATCGTTTCTGCAATCTCTAATGCCTGCTCCCCATTATCCGGCTGAGAAATGTAAAGATTATCAACATCAACACCAATCTTACGTGCATAAGCTGGATCCAAAGCATGTTCCGCATCAATAAACCCTGCAATTCCTCCAAGTTTCTGAACTTCAGCCACCATATGTAAAGTAACTGTTGTCTTACCAGAGGATTCAGGACCGTAAATCTCTACAATACGTCCCCTTGGCACACCGCCAAGTCCGAGAGCCAAATCCAGACTCAGAGAACCGGTCGGTATCGTTTCAACATCCATCTTTGCAGAATTATCGCCAAGTTTCATAATAGAACCCTTACCATACTGTTTCTCAATATGAGCGATTGCCGCATCCAGGGCTTTCATCTTATCTGCTTTATCCACATTATCAAATTTATTGATTTTATCTGATTTACTTGCCATATATGTTTCTCCTTATCGCAATCCCGAACATTCGTTCGTTACCTGTGTTTATGATACATGATTTTTCTTCCTATGTCAATGATTATATCGCGGTTTTTTTATCCGGTAAATCACATTTCATCGACGTTTTTCCTCTTAATCTGCCTTCCCTGTTCCAGTATCAGAAACATCCAGTCGAACCATGCTGAAAAATTCTCCCTGCTTTAATAAATACAGACCGCCAAGCCCAATGAGTGCAAAGGCAACAATGCCGACGGAAAAGCCCAATGTGGAAAATACAGGCAGCTGCCGGAATACAAGAGCAGACAAATTGCTAACTATATGAAAAAGAACCGGTGTCCAAAAACTTCCTGTACGTTTATAAGCATAGATCATAACCATGGAAAATACGAAGGCATAGATGATCTGAATCCATGTTCCATGGAAAAATCCAAACAGCAGACTGGTCAGAATCATTCCTGCCTTCTCGCTGGAATAATTCGTAATTCGTTCATAAACAAGTCCTCGAAACAGCAATTCTTCGCAAAGCGGCATCAATATCCCTATAACCAATATCTGTAAAACAACAGGTTCCGAATAAATCAATCTGGACACTTCCGCATAATCATAGGCATATTTAAAAACATGAAAAGCATTGATCGCCAGATTGGCAGATACAGTAAGCCCAACAGAGGCAATGACTGCATAAATATACTTTTTGTATGCAGGACGATACATTTCCAATCGATATGGCCGTTTCATCCATTCCTTCCGAAGTTTCGGCCAGAAGATCAGAATGCAGATCAGTGCAACGATACCAGCGATTAAAACAATGTGATTGGTCTGTAATTCGTAAACCTGTTCATATAGCTGATCTTCCAATGCATCCGTCCACACTGTATCCTCATCCAGCACACTGTATAAATAGATAAAATTTACAAGAAAGCCAACACATCTCTCAACCACCAGATAAATAACGATCGGTGATAGGATTCCCCACGCCTTTTTAAAATTTGAATTTCCCATTTTTCTTTTATCTCCTGTTTGATCTTTCGTATCTCATTCATAAAAAATTTCTTTATAAAGCGAAAAAAGATACTGAAAATATCAGCATCTTTTTTCACAAGTCTGTCTGTAAGCCGAGTTATGTTGAAAATGGTCATCTATCTCGACTTCCTGTTACCAGGAAGCTCCAGCGACCTACCCTGAGACACGACGGGCCGCCGTATCGCCTCATGTGCGGTCTTGCTTCGGATGGGGTTTACAGAGCCCCTTCTGTTACCAGAAGAGCGGTGAGCTCTTACCTCGCCTTTCCACCCTTACCAGCATAAGCTGGCGGTTTATTTCTGTTGCACTTTCCTTAGAGTCGCCTCCACCGGACGTTATCCGGCATCCTGCCCTGCGAAGCTCGGACTTTCCTCACCTGAAACCTTTCGGCCATAACAGGCGCGACCATTCGACAGGCTTGAGATTTTATTTTATCATTCTTTTTTTTATTTGTAAAGCAGTCAGACGTTAAAATAACTTCCTCCGATAAATTCTCTCAATATGGAATTTTTTGGAATGTTCTCACTGGTCACTCCAACAAAATAATCAAGGAATTTCAGAAGACGTTTTGCCTCTTCATATTCCGGCTGTTCCGGCTGAATACGGAACAAAAGCGGTTCTGCAAACTGCTTTAAGACAGATAGCTCATAAATCAATGCGGAATTGAAATAAGCATCTGCATTTTCCTGGTATGGAAAAATATTCGATTCCTCACCACGGCGCACCGAATACCACATAGCAATGGTTTTTGCCGCAGTCGTACCTCTTCTGGCAGCGTCTCTGACAATACGGCGAATGAGCCGTCCATCCGTCGTCGGAATGCGATTATGTTCATCCAGATTCAACTGGGTTAATGCACTTATATAAATCCGATATTTGTCATCCTTTAAAATGCCCGGTGTCAACGCATCATTCAGACAATGAATGCCCTCGATCACCAGCACATCCTCCCTGCCGATCTGCATAAAATTATTTTTTCCATATTCGGACTTTCCAGTTACAAAATTAAATGTCGGAAGTTCTACACGCTCACCCTCGAGAAGAGCATTCATATCTTTATTGAACTGATCAATATTTAACGCCTCTAGACACTCAAAATCATAATTTCCCTGTTCATCCTTCGGTGTAAGTTCCCGATCCAGGAAATAATTATCAACAGGAACCGGATGAGGCCTTAACCCTTTGACACGAAGCTGAAAAATAAGCCTGTGAGAGAAAGTCGTTTTTCCTGATGAAGACGGGCCCGCAATCAGTACAACACGTTTGCCGCTTTTTGCAATATCTTCCGCAATATCCGCAATATTTTTTTCCTGCAATGCTTCAGATACAAGCATCAGATCCATAAAATTACCTTTACAGATACATTCATTCAATTGGCCTGTATTACATATGCCCAGCCTTTCCCCCCATACGGTTGATTCCTTGAGTACATTAAAAACCTTCTCCGAGGCCTTAAACGGCAAAATTATTTCCGGTGCTTCTGC
>JAXJRF010000070.1:0-1993 GCA_036310765.1 Frisingicoccus sp. | reverse complement strand
ATGAGGCAGATTGGATTTTCCTATCATGGCAACTCGGAAATGTTCTGTAAACTGATCGATGCTTATGATTGGGATTTTTGTATGATCCAATATAATTATCTGGATGAAAATTCTCAGGCGGGACGTACCGGGCGGCAGTACGCAGTTTCGAAAGGAATTCCGGTAATGATCATGGAGCCCTTACGGGGAGGTCGGCTTGTCAATAACCTTCCGGAGAAGGCGAAAAAGTTATTTGCGGACTACAAGATCCAGCGAACTCCGGCAGAGTGGGCCTTTCGCTGGCTATGGAATCAGCCAGAGGTTACCTGTGTGCTTTCCGGGATGAATTCTCTGGATATGGTGAGGGAAAATGTGGCAAATGCCTCAACCGTTCAGGTCGGAGAGTTTAGCGAGCAGGATGAAAAGCTTTTGAAGGATGTCGTTTGTGCGATCAACGAGAAGATGAAAGTGGGATGTACCGGCTGCGGTTATTGCATGCCATGTCCGCAAAAGGTAGATATTCCAGGCACATTTTCAGCTTACAATAAGCGGTATACAGACAGTAAATGGAATGCTTTCAGAGAATATTGGATGTGTACTGTGCTTCGCAAGGATTCTACGGCTGCATCGAATTGTATTGGATGCGGCAAATGCGAACAGCATTGTCCGCAGAATATAGAGATTCGCAGGGAACTTAAAAATGCAGAGAAAGAATTGGAGGGACCGATTTATAAAATTGCCCGGAGGGTGGTCCCGTTTGTTATGAAATATTAAATACGGAGGAGATGAAGGATGCAGGATATTTTAGTTCGTGCTGGCTGCTTTGTGGCCATTATTCTTTTGGGATACTTTTTGAGAAAAATTAATTTTATGGATGAAACCGCCTTTCCGGTACTGTCAAAGATTGTGATTAAGATTACATTGCCGGCGGCCATCGTTGTCAGCTTTAATGGAAAAGAGATTGACTCGTCCCTGCTTTTTCTTGTGGCGATTGGTCTGGGATGCTGTGTACTCTATATGATCCTTGGCTATGTGTTGAATATACGCGGCGGCAAAGACAAGCAGGCCTTTGCCATTATCAATATGAGCGGTTATAATATCGGTAATTTTACCATGCCCTTTGTGCAGAGTTTTCTCGGACCGATCGGCGTTATTACAACCAGTCTGTTTGATACGGGAAATGCACTCATCTGTCTGGGAACATCTTATAGCATTGCCTCGATCATTAAGGAGGGCGGACGGTTTTCTTTTGTTAAGATTGGGAAGAAACTGGTTCAGTCAGTGCCTCTTTTGTGCTATGTCCTAATGGTAGTATTGTGTCTTTTGCGCATATCCCTTCCGGGACCGGTTATTTCTTTTGCAGAAATCATTGCAGATGGCAATGCTTTTCTGGCCATGTTCATGATCGGTGTGGGATTTAAGCTGGATGCCAATAAAGACCAGATCGGACAGATCGCAAAGATCATCATTTTTCGCTATGGTGTTGCCATTGTTGCAGCATTGATTTTTTATTTTGTGCTGCCTTTTGAACTGGGCGTTCGTCAGGCATTGGTCATTTTGGCATTTGCACCAATTTCATCCGCATCACCGGCATTTACCGGCGAGATGCATGGGGATGTGGGATTGGCAAGTGCGGTCAATTCGGTATCGATCGTTCTCAGCATTACGATCATCGTAGGCCTTTTACTTATTATGCTGTAATTTTGTAAGGAGATAGAAGAGTGGAGAATCAAAAGAAAAAAGAAACGAAACGCTGGAAAGGCCTTGTTTCCTATTATAAGCCATATATGGGCTTATTTCTGGCGGACATGATATTTGCCATGATCGGTGCGGGTGTCACATTGATCATTCCGTTGATCGTGCGTTACATCACATCGAATGTTGTGTATCTGAGTACGGAAGAGGCTTTTGCCCAGATACTGCGGTACGGCATTTTAATGATTATTATGGTCACCGTTGAGCTTGGCTGTAATTTCTTTATTACCTATTACGGTCATGTCATGGGTACCTATAT
>JAXJRF010000069.1:0-1689 GCA_036310765.1 Frisingicoccus sp. | reverse complement strand
TTAAGACGGAGGAACGTAAAGAATTACCTGCGAACCCGAAACCTTCAGTGCAGCCACAGACGACGGTTCAGCAAAAAACACCGATACAGAAAAAAGATCCAGTTCGACAGGAGGCTGAAAGAAAGCCTATAATCGAGCAAAAGGTGAATAAGGTACCTGTATTTCCAAAACGGACGGAAGAGAAGACGATCACTCCGGAAATAAAAAAGACCGAACCAGTTTTGCCAGTTTTGGAAAAAACGGTCGCCGCAAAACCAGTCAGTCAGCGGCCAACAGAACCTTTTGAGAAGAAACGGATTGAAAGTGAAAAGAAAACCTATCCTGAATTTCCAGAAAAGCCAGTCGGAAAGGTTCAGGAAAATACCCAGTATGAATTATTTGAAACGGGTCTGCTGACAAAGGAAGCACGTCTGAAACATAAATTGATCGGTCAGGTGTTTGAAACCTACTGGATTGTAGAGTACGACGGCAAAATGTTTATCATTGACCAACATGCGGCCCATGAAAAAGTGCTCTATGAAAAGTTGATGCGTCATTTCAGGGAAAGTCAGCCAATGACCCAGATGGTCCAGCCGCCGATGATTTTGACGCTGTCTATGAGTGAGGTCGAGCTTTTAAATCAGTACATGGATGATTTTCGGAAAATGGGATTTGAATTCGAGTCCTTTGGCGGAAAAGAATATGCCTTACGGGGTGTTCCGGCCGATCTGTATGGATTTACAGGTAAGGAAATGGTCATTGAGCTTTTAGATGAACTGGCAGGAGAAGCTTCACGTATACGTGGGGATGTGATCGGTGACCGTATTGCAACGATGGCATGCAAGGCTGCGGTTAAAGGCAATATGTGTCTATCCTTTAAGGAGGCGGATGCCCTGATTGAAGAACTGCTCCAGGCGGAGAATCCTTATACCTGTCCCCATGGACGGCCAACTATCATTTCCATGACGAAAACAGAGCTGGAAAAGAAATTCAAACGTATTGTTTAATATTTTAATTAAGAAAGGTGACACAAATGAAACCTTTGGTCATATTAACCGGTCCAACAGCCGTTGGGAAAACCGAATTATCGATTTCTCTGGCGAAAGCCATTGGGGGCGAAGTTATATCTGCAGATTCCATGCAGGTTTATAAATATATGAATATCGGAACCGCTAAAATCCGCCAGGAAGAGATGGAGGGTGTACCTCATCATTTGATTGATATTCTTGAACCGGATGTTGCTTTCAATGTGGCTATGTTTAAAGAGCTTGCAAAAAAGGCTGCGGATGAAATTTATGAACGGGGCCATATACCGATCGTTGTCGGAGGCACTGGCTTTTATATTCAGGCACTCTTATATGATATTGACTTTTCGGAAGAGGATTCCGATCAGCATATCCGCAGTGAACTGGAACAGCTTGCCGCTCAAAAGGGAAGCGAATACCTTCATGATCTTCTAAGAGAAGTGGATCCAGAGTCGGCAGATCAGATCCATCATCATAATGTAAAAAGAGTGATTCGTGCCCTGGAATATTATCGTATGCATGGTGAAAAGATTTCAATCCATAATGAACGGGAACGTCAGAAGCAGTCGCCATATCAGTTCCTCTATTTTGTTCTGACCCATGATCGTCAGGTCCTTTATGAGCGCATTGAACGCCGAATCGACAAGATGATTCAGGAAGGTCTTGTGGAAGAAGTAGACAATCT
>JAXJRF010000068.1:0-1410 GCA_036310765.1 Frisingicoccus sp. | reverse complement strand
GCTTATGCTGTGAAGATTTACAATGAATACGGCAGCAGACTTTATGACATTATCCGGGAGAATCCTTATCAGATGGCGGAGGACGTATCAGGTATTGGTTTTCGGCTGGCGGATGAGATTGCAAGACGGGCGGGCATTGGCATGGACTCGGATTATCGTATTCGAAGTGGTGTCATTTATGTATTGCTTCAGGCGACCATCAACGGTCATGTATATCTACCTGTAGAAGAATTGAAACGGCAGGCGGCAGAGCTGCTGGAAATATCTGAAGATGCTGTGGAACGTCAGTTGATGGATCTTTCCATTGATAAAAAGATTGTCATTAAAAAGATTGATGAGGAGCAGGCTGTTTATGCCTCTTCCTATTATTATATGGAATTGAATACTGCCCGTATGCTCAAGAGCTTAAACATTCGATATGAGGTTAGTCTCAGGGAGGCAGAACGTCAGATTCAGAGAATCGAAGCAGACGAGGAGATTGCATTGGATGATATGCAGAAAACGGCGGTTGTGGAGGCTGCACGTAACGGTGTGCTTGTCATTACCGGTGGACCTGGTACGGGAAAGACAACAACCATTAATGCTCTGATTCGATTTTTTGAGAATGAAGGCATGGAGCTTCGTCTGGCTGCACCGACGGGACGTGCGGCAAAGCGTATGACGGAGGCTACTGGCTATGAAGCACAGACTATCCACCGCATGCTGGAGCTGACCGGAGGCCCGGAAGACGGAGTTGGAAGTCATTTCGAGAGAAATGAGCAGAATCCGCTGGAAACGGATGTGATTATCATTGACGAGATGTCTATGGTGGATATACATTTGATGCATGCCCTCCTAAAGGCGATTATGCCGGGAACACGTCTGATCATGGTAGGTGATGTGAACCAGCTGCCATCTGTGGGGCCTGGAAATGTACTGAAGGATATTATTAACTCCCATTGTTTTAATGTGGTAATGCTGACAAAAATTTTCCGTCAGGCTATGGAGAGTGCGATCATTAAAAATGCCCATAAGATCAACGACGGCGAGGATGTCGACCTGAATGTGAAGACAACGGATTTCTTTTGTCTGAAACGTTATCAGGCACTTGATATTCAGGGCGTTATTATCGCCCTTGTAAGAGACATTCTTCCGAAAAATGTGGGTGCAGCGTCCAATGAAATTCAGGTACTGACGCCGATGCGGAAGGGCGAGCTGGGGGTTGAACGATTAAATAAACTGCTTCAGGAATATCTCAATCCGAAAGATGAATCCAAGCGAGAGCGTGAGCAGGGCGATCACCTTTTTCGTGAAGGTGATAAAGTTATGCAGATTAAGAATAATTATCAGCTGGAATGGGAGATTACGGATAAGTATGGTATTCCGATAGAAAAGGGTGTCGGTGTTTTCAACGGTGATATGGGTGTTGTC
>JAXJRF010000067.1:0-9084 GCA_036310765.1 Frisingicoccus sp. | reverse complement strand
GTTGACACTCTGGGCAAACTGATTAAAATTCCCCTGATATAATTTGTACTCGAACAGGCGGGCCGTTTCCAAAACATTCAGTTCTGTCGGCGTTTTCTTCTCAATCATACCGATACAGTGAAAACATCGTCGGCAGTCCTTACCACTGTCAAATACACATCGGGCATTTCTAAGTCGGGATGTCCATTCATTTTCCTGGGCAAGAAAAATATCGTCCTGAATGTCCTGAAAATGCCGCATGCTGTCGATATAATAAAATTTCGGAACAACCTGGGCGATATAAGCATTCTGTTTTTTATACCCGTCGCTGTAACGCCTCTGCCCGTCCCGGTTGACTGTCAGACTGAAATTCAAAATGCCTGTTGTTTCGTCATAGGAAGGCAGGCGATTTTTAAATTCTCTAAGCCACAGATCATACCGTTTATAACTGCTGACAATCCCTTCCTCATTAAACAGACGAAGATCTGCATCATCCAACTGTAACTCTACTTCAATCTCAATATTTCCCGCATCCAGATTAAAATCATTGAAATCAATCCTGTAGGTATTATCCAGAATTCGGAGGGCATCCAAAATGACCGTTTTCCCCGCATTATTTTTGCCCACAAGAATCAATACATTTTCAATGTCCCGAATCTCCATATCACGAATCGACTTAAAATTCTGGATACGCAAATATTCCAGACGCATACTGCCACCTCCCTATGTTATTCTCCGGGGCCGCTCTGTGCTGCCCCGGTCATCTTACTCAAAGCATCTTGGCTATTTTGAAAACTGCGTCGTTACCAACACATTATAATCTACCCGTTTTTCAAGAACGCCCGCTTCCTCCAAAATATTCTGCAAAAGTTCAAAGGCCTCCGCTGTGAATATGGTATCCGTCTTCCATGTATCCTGACTGTGATACCGCTCCACAATAGTCTTTAATGTGTCAAAATCCGTCTCCGGAAACTGGGGCTGGATAATTTTTGCAATCTCCTCACTGGTGTGGCTGTTAACATAATCCAGACCCTTTTGGATGGCCTTTGTAAAACTCTGTATGATCTCCGGATTCTCATTGATATAGGAGCTCAGAGCCGAAAAACAAGTGTACGGCACATACCCCGAATCCACACCAAGGGACGCAATGACTTTTCCGGCCCCTTCCTGTTCAATGCTTGTGGCATGGGGCTCAAATTCGACCGTATAATCTCCGGTGCCACTGACAAAAGCCTCCGCTGTCACACCGAAATCAATATTTTGAATAATGGTCAGGTCTGTTGCTGGATCCATGCCATTCATTTTCAAAATATATTCAAAAACCATCTGAGGCATGCCGCCTGCCCGGCCACCAATAACCGTCTTGCCCTTCAGATCCTGCCATGAAAAATGACCATTATCCGACCGCCCCACAAGAAAGTTTCCTGCCCTCTGGGTCAACTGGGCAAAATTAACGGCATAGTCTTCATTGCCTTCATTAAATACGTAAATGGTGGATTCCGGCCCCATAAATCCAATATCTGCCTCTCCGGCAATCATGGCCGTCATGACCTTATCTGCCCCATTGCCATTGGTCAGTTCCACATTCAAGCCTTCATCTTCAAAATATCCTTCTTCCATAGCTACATACATCGGGGCATAAAAAATAGAATGGGCGACTTCCTGAAGGCGGACCTTTGTAAGCCCTGATTTGCCCCCGCCGCATCCTGTCAAAATGAAAGCCAGCACAGACAGGGCCGTCCCAATACTTACATATTTCCTACGCATAAATAACCTCCTTGTTCAGACTAATATATCCTATGCGTCGGAAGTTATTTGGTTCCCATTTACATAAATGTATTCATAGCTGTGATGACCACCATAATCAGCAAGGCAATGATCAGCCACACATCGACAATCTTCGGCTCCTCCCCTATCTCCGGCAGAGAATAAGCATCATATTCCGGCTCTTCCTTTCCAAATGCATCGCCAAACGTGCGGCCATTGACCCGGAATGTGCTGACAATAATCAGAATAATGAGAGGAATCATAATAAGTGCCAAAATTCCCATAGACATAAGGGCAAGCTGCATTTCACTGCCTGATCCAAGCACCGTTTCCACAGAATAGCCTTCCTGAACCATAAGTTCCATCTCCGCTGCAGAAAAATAGCCGGATAAAGTTGAAATGCCATTGACAAAGAAATGCATACACATGCTTGTCACAATCGAGTCGCTGGCCTCCATCATAAGCACCATCATCATCCCAAGATAAATCGCATAGGGCATTTGATTAAAATTCATATGCAGCAAACCGAAAATCACTGCAGATGCCACCCACGCCAATACAGGGGATTTTTCCCGATAACTTCGATAAATAACGCCCCGCATGAGAAGTTCCTCCCCGATTGCCGGCAGAACCGCCATAACAAGCATAGAAACACCCAACCCATATTGATAAATATGGGTTGCCGTTCCTGCGACTGCATTATCGACAAAAAACATCGATAAAATATTCAGCAAAGCGATGATCGGATAGGAACAGATGACCATCAGAAATGCAAAAATAAAGGTACGCCAATGAATTGAACGTATACGATAAGTTTCTCTCAGATTCACACCGGACATCACCGATCCTGCGACTGCCACCCCAACGACAGATATCTGACTTGCCAGGACTAAGGCCAACGAATCGTAGACGCCAAGAAAAACTAAAAGATATTGGAGACCCACCATGGCAATTGTGGCTATACACAAAATACGGTTACCATTGCGTATGCTTATCTTATTCATGAAAATATACCGCCTTTCATATGGTATTGAAAACTATATCCTATGCTTTTTGAATTGACTTTTCCCTCAAAAACGATATAATAATTATAGTGAGGAGCGTGTATTTATGGAAAAATCACCTTCAATTCAATCGATTTTAGATGAGTTTATGCAACAACTTGAACAACAGCATCCGGTTTCGGCTTCTGAAATCCCGAATATCGAACTCTACATGGATCAGGTGACTTCGTTTATGGACGAACATCTGGAACATTGCAAACGTTATCCGGAAGATAAGATACTGACGAAAACAATGATTAACAATTATGCAAAAAATCGTCTCCTTCCTCCTCCGAATAAGAAAAAATATTCCAAGGACCATATGCTGTTTCTTGTTTTTATTTACTATTTTAAAAATATTCTGTCCATCAGCGATATCCAGACTCTGTTAGGGCCAATGTCTGAACGGTATTTTATGAATGCCGACGGAAAGGATATGACCTGGCTTTACAGCCGTATTATGGATTATGAGCCTGCACATGCAAAGCGTATGGCAGAAGAAATCCATCAGCTTTCTGAAGAAGCTGACCACTTCTTCCCGGAAGCGTCGGAGGACGAACAGGAATATCTCAAATTACTGTCCATTGTTTCGATGCTTTCCTATGATATTTATCAGAAAAAGCAGCTGATCGAAAAACTCATCGATTCTTATGATTTTCCGAATCATGAGGATAAAAAGAAAAAATAAGAGGATATCCGGCAAGTGCCCTTTTTCATTTCAAAAACGAAAAAGAGCACTTGTTTCTCTTTCGAGAAACAGGTGCTTCTTGTTGATTTTGGAGATTATTCCTGTTTGTCCTGGATTCTCTGAATCGCCAGATCATAACCATCATTTCCATAATTTAAAGACCGGTTCACACGGCTGATCGTTGCTGTAGATGCACCCGTTTTTTCTGCAATTTCCAGGTAAGTTTTGTGTTGACGCAGCATTCTTGCTACTTCAAATCTCTGAGATAAAGAAAGAATCTCATTAATTGTGGCCAGGTCTTCGAAAAAGTCAAAACACTCGTCCACAGATTCAAGTTTGATAATTGCCTCGAACAACGTTTCAACTGCCGATGTGCGAATCTTCTTGTTCATTATACCCCATCCTTTAACACTGTAAATTTCTGAAACATTTGATTATATATTACCACCTTAGCATAATAAAGTCAACGGATTAGTTTCATTCCTGTTCGTCTGCCGGTGCATATTTTTCAATGGTTTCTTGAATACGTTCTTTTACCATCGCACTGATATCTTTTGTCTTCATTCCTTTGTACATTTCATAAGGAATTGGCTCCAGATAATGGATCTGTGCCGTCATTTCCGCTGTTGAATGGGTATCAAAGGCTTTAAAAGAATCGATAATGGCTACCGGCACGATCGGGCACTTGGCATATACTGCACTCTTGAAGGCACCATTTTTAAATTCCAGCATCTGATTCCCCTTGCGGCTTCGTGTGCCTTCCGGGAAGATCAGATAGTTTCTGCCTTTCTTGACTTCTTCCGAAACTTCTTTAATCACCCGCATAGACTGACGGACATCTTCACGATCCATAGATTTGGCATTGATCAATCGACCGATCTGTTTCACCAGAATCACATTGGCCACTTCTTTTTTAAAGACGACCGACAAAAATCTGCCATGGGTCTGGAAAAAAAGCAGGGTGTCAAACATCCCCTGATGATTGGAAAACAGCATATAACCATTCTCTTTCGGCAACTTCTCTGCCCCGGTCGTCACGATATTGACTTTACCCGCCCGATTCACATAAGTGACAAGCTCCTGCAATAATTCATATCGTTTTTCCTCGCTGTATTTTTCAAACTTCTTATCTCTTCCATACCAGCAGATGCGAAACCACCATCCGGGTACTTTATGAAGGGATCGGAGTACCATCATAATAATTCGCTCCATAATATTTGCTCTCCTTTTTCATATCGTAATAAATATGTACTCATAATAATATTCTAACATATTATAACTGGATACGCTATTCGTTTTCAACAATACGCTGCCGAAGTTTTTCCAGAGCCCGTTTTTCAATACGGCTCACATAACTTCTGGAAATCCCCATATCTGTGCCGATTTCCTTCTGGGTCGCTTCTTTATGGCCTAACAGCCCGTATCTTCTATATATGATTTCCCGTTCTCTTTCCGTTAATACGTCATCGATGGCCAGGTACATTTTTCGTATACGTTCCGATAAAAGCATGCTGTCCAGTACATTTTCTGTGGAATCTTCCACCACATCCATAAAGCTGATCTCATTGCCCTCTTTATCCGTACCGATCGGCTCATACAAAGACACTTCCCGGTTCAGTTTGCGTTCTGTCCTCAGAAACATTAAAAGCTCATTATCCACACACCTTGCCGCATACGTTCCAAGGCGGCTCCCCTTATCCGAATTATAGGTATTTACAGCTTTGACAAGCCCCACAATGCCAATGGCGATCAATTCATCCACATCTCTTCCGACGCTGACATATTTTTTCACAATGTGAGCAACAAGCCGCAAATTTCGCTCTATTAAAATACGCTTGGCATCCTTATCACCTTCCCGGTATCTGGAAAGGTAAAATATTTCCTCTTCACTGCTCAACGGTTTTGGAAATGACTGCAAGGAAAAAGCACCCCTATGCGACCTTTATTTTAATGTATGCGTCAACCGGGGGGGCTGTGTATGTCCTTTTGCTCTGTATTTTTCTGTTTTAATGTTGTTTAAATCCTATCGAAATGTATCTGAATCTTTTTCGTCCGGCTTATCCAGTATTTCCTGTAATAAATTCCGATGCAAAACCTGTATCTTTTTCTGACCCAATTCCTCATGGGTGTACGGCAATGTGTTGTCAACAATTCCCAGCTCTTCGCATCTTTCTTCCGTCTGTTCCAGCAAATAACTCGCTACCCGCTGCTTACTATTATATAACGTCATTCGCTTCAGCTGCCTGCACAGCTTTCCATAATCGGACGTTAAAAGCTTGATGATCACTTCGTTTAATTCTTTATCCTGCTGCATATATGGAAATAGATCCTCAATACCACAAATGATCACTTCAACCTCGTTAACCGCAAGGAGGGTCGTTTCTCTGGCCGCCTGCCCAAAAATGGCCGAATCGCCGATTATTTGTCCCTCACCTATAATCTGAAGGGTAATCTCTTTGCCTGAATTTCCCATGCAATACATCCGCACTCTGCCTTTGCATATAAGATATATATTCGGATTATGATCTCCTTGCATATAAATGATTTCATTGGGCTGATATTTTCTTTTGATTCCGGCATTTTCAAAGTAATGATATAGCTGCGGCGGCACAATATTGGAACTCACGCTCATACCTCTCCATTCCCATAAGTTGTAGTATAAACTACATCTTTTCAATGATTATGATGCTATTATAGCATTCGGAGGTCGATAACACTATGAAAAAAGAACATCTTTTTTCCGGAATTACCATTTTATTGATTTTTTTGAATGCGTCTGCCTGGGCTTATTGGGTGAATTTCTTTATTCTGCCCTTTACTATAAAGGGTTATCCATACTTCCCGCCACAGATGCCTGTATACTGAATTATTTATGGCCAATTATCTCTGTCATCAGTTCCTGCATACTGTTAAAAGAAACATTAACCGTCAGAAAAGCAATCGCTATTATCCTGTCATTCATTGGAATTATTTTGGTCACCTCGAAAGGTTCTGCTCTTACCGTATTTCAATCGGAAAATTTTGCAGGTTCCATGCTCTGCATTTTAGCTACAGTCTGCTATGGATTATTCAATGTATTAAACAAAATAAAAGGCAAGGACCAATGGTGCAATATGACCATTTACTTCACTTTAACAGCAATTTTATCCGGCATATACTGCCACATGACCCATCAACTGCCTATACCATCGCCAGAGCAATGTTTCGGTATTTTATGTCTTGGAATCTTTATCGATGCCATCGGTATTGTTATTTGGGCAATTGCCTTACAGGGCAGCGAAGTTTCTTCCATTGTCAACCTGGCTTATGTTACCCCGATTGTTTCGATGTTTCTGTCTGTAATTTTCTTAAAAGAGAAGATCGATGTCTATTCTGTTTTGGGACTTGCTCTGATCTTAGGTGGATTTTTCTTTCAAAAAAAGAAAAACCTTACGTATGTTCAGTTGTCACCCTGAACATACGTAAGGTTTTGATTTGTTGATAAAAACAGTGATTATTTACTTTGCCAGATCAAGCATTTTAACAAGCGGTTTTCTGGCCTGTTCCATTATGCTGTCACTCAAAATGATTTCTTCCACAGGATTTTCCAATACGCACAAAACATTGTCAATGGATATCCGCTTCATGTTTGGGCAAAACTGCCGATGGCCTACCGAATAAAATTTTTTGTCTGGATTTTTCTGCTGAAGTTCAATAATTATTTGCCGATTGAGCCACCGTATTATCAATCTTTGATTTTATATTCATTGTCCTAGTTGCATCCACTTTAATGGCTGTTGATATAATACCAGTTATTGCCTACCATGTCAATAGGTATTGCAAGTTAGTAGGGGTCAGTTGAGTGTTGTTAAAAAGAAACGTATGAGAATTGTGACAACACTGTTGACATAAATTTCCATACAAAAAAGTACAGTATGGATCATCAAAAATGACTTCATACTGTACTTATTACATTCGATTGATTTACATTGGATTTGTAATCCGCTGGCTATTATTCAAACTCGCAAATAAATTTTTATAACTATACATTTTTGTATAGTAGTTATGGTTCTATTTGGTTTTATATGTGTTCCACTGTCCTAAGTCCATAGACTGTACTGAACGGTGTTATCAATTTGTTATCAAATATCTGTTATCAATCAAAGATTCTCGTAATATCCTGATACCGGTTGACCACACGATAGATTTCTACATACTCATTACCTACTTTGTAGATAATCACATAATCTTCCCATATCGCATATTTATAGTCTGTCCGAAAGCTCACTCGTTTGGAAAGATCTGACCCCATTCCCGGAAACATCTGAAGATTTTCGAATTTACCGTAAATCTCCTTTATGGTCTTTGCTGCATACTCCTCGTTATCTTCAGCAATATAATCCCGAATGCTTTTCAAATCCTTTGCAACAATCGGGTTGATCCGCAATTTTAACATCTTATTCCCCCACGAGTGCTTTCAGTTCATCCAAATCAAGCCAACCTTCGCCGTTTTTTACTGCTTCTTCCGCTTCTTGCAGCTTCATCAAAAGCTTCTTTTCTGCCCGATCACGCTCATAATCTTCAAAATCCATAACTACAAAACGACCTCTTCCATTCTTGGTAAGATACACTGGTTCGCCTTTATGACAGTTTTTCAAAACTTCATTATAATTTCTCAAATCAGATACTGGTAAAATACTTGCCATATTCTTTCAGCTCCTTCCTTGATTTCATATTATTTCTTCTACTTCTATTATACACAAAAAGCTGTAAAATTCAACGTGAATTTTTACAGCTTTCTTTTGGACTGATTTGCTTTTCAGCCATATGATTTTTATTTCTATGGCATAAATTATGAAACATATAAACAAAGAAATTTCAAGTGTATTCTAGTCATAGCCACTACTGCAGAAAATATTAATACGATGCACCGTTGGGCAGAAAGCCTTACACACGACGATGCATCATATGATTTTTCAAAAATAGAAATACAATATTATACCGATGAATTAATAAAATAATTATTGTCATTCTATTGTCACACAACAAAAAACGAGCCAAGAAACGCCGTAAATTCGGCATTTCTCGGCTCTTGTGTTATCTCGCCATTTTCCTTTTAGTTTCATCAGTGCAAAACTTTTTATCCTTTTCCTTTCTGCATTTCCTCTGCATTTTTAGCGAGGATGATGCCACTTTTGGCAAGGATATTTCTCGTCCAAACCCTTCTTTTTTCTGCTTTTCATTCCTGAAAATATTGAGAAAACAAAGGCGATTGGCAAGGATTCTTCTTCACGAAAAGAGAAGAAAAAGGGGAAAATATGCTGAAAAATAAAGGTTTTTGGCAAGGATAGGTCTAATCTTGCAAAAGGTTTGTGGTCAAGGTCTCTCTTGCGACAAAAAAGAAGACCTTGGTCATCGTTTCCGATGACACAAGGTCTTCAAAATTACTATATTGTTTGCTTTTGCAGTGATTTATCTAATCGAGAAAGGATAAAAGAAATTGCCCCGAAGAGGATAAATCATTTTTGCTGAAACATTTGGTATTATTCCCACTCGTTGCAGATATCTTTGACTTAAACAAATCCGTTTAGTGAATATGATACCTGCTGTTCTGATTATTTTGACTAT
>JAXJRF010000066.1:0-2743 GCA_036310765.1 Frisingicoccus sp. | reverse complement strand
TATACTTGTCGGCAGCCTGCCTGAGAAATGGTATTTGGGACAGAAGATTAAAACCGGATTTAAAGACGAATCTGGCGGCGAGCTTGATTGCAGCTATTGCAGCCGGTGGTATTCTGGCGGTGATCAATTTTGTGAGCTATACAGAAGTGGAAGCGGCAGTTATCACATTTGTCCTGTTTGCAATTGTGGTATTTGTTCTGACATTTATCGCTTTGTCCATTTCGGCAAAGATTTATAAAAAAAGACTTCAGGATATGGAAAGTCGTTATGACGAAGAATGATAGCAGGAGATAAAAGAAAGCCCTTCGAAGAGTGAAAGCTCTCCCGAGGGCTTTGTTTATTCTGGTTTAAACGACAAAACGATAGCCAAGTCCTCGCACCGTCTGGATGTACTGCGGTTTGCCTGGATTTTCTTCGATTTTTTGTCGGAGACGGTTAATATAGACCATGATGGCATTTTCATCAATGATGGCCTCTCCCCAGATCAGATCGTAGATCATATCCTTGGAAAAGACGCGATTTACATTGTCAATAAAGAGTTTCATCATGGCATTTTCCTTGGAGGAAAGGGGTATTTCCTTACCATTTTTATAAAAACGCAGGGTCGTTGTATTGTATTGAAAAGGACCTGCTGTAATGATGTCACTGGAACCGGGCATGCCATTTTTGCTGCGTCGGATGAGTGCCTTGACTTTGGCACCTACAATAATCGGGTTAAAGGGTTTGGTTATATAATCATCGGCACCGATATCCAGGCCGTATAGTGTGTCATAGTCTTCTTTACGCCCGCTGACAATAATAATCGGTGTTTTCAGTCCATGACTGCGGATGGATTCAATGACCTGGAAACCATCGATGCCCTGCATGTTGATGTCCAGCAGGATACAGTCATAAGTATGGCTGCGGACCATCTCCAGTGCACTTTCACCGCCGGATGCGGTATCTGCTTCAAAACCATTGCTTTTAATTACTTTATACAGCATATTCAAAACGGCTTCATCATCATCAACAATGAGTACAGTATCGGACATATGCCTCCCCCTTTACAGCTTTTTATGAATCGACTATACTAGTATAAACAAATTTGGGACAAAAGACAAGGGGAGAGGATTTTGAAACAAACGATAAAAACAAAACCGCGCCTGTTTGGTATCATTGCTATTATGATCGTGGTGATGATTACAGGTTTTATTATGATTTATAAAGTTTTTAATCAGTATGAGAATCTTGTTCTGAAGAACTCAGACAGTCAGCTGATCGGATTGACCCGTTCGGTGGATCGAAGTATTGAAAGTTATCTGAATCGATTTGCGGACAGTCTTGTTCATGCAACCGGTGATAAAGAGATGACAGCGGCTGAGCGAGTATGGCTGGATGAGGGAGATTCAAGTGTACTGATCGACTTTCTTCAGAGAGAGATCGTGGACAGCGATAAAAAAATATCGACCGTACTGGTTATGAAGGACAATTGGATCGTCTTATCTACCAATGGTCGTAAAGATTATCACTTTCTGCCTTTGGCTGGGAAAAATGATGGTCAGGTAGCGATTCGTCCATGTCTTGGCGAGGATCAGGTGATGTATCTGGCATTTCGTCAGGAAATGGAAGATGGTATCGAATATGCTGTGCTGATCGATATGCTTTCGTTTTATGAATATGTGGCAGGCAATCTGACAACCGCCGCACAGGATCGCATCATGCTTTTGGATGCAGGCGGTCAGACCTATATTCATCGTCTGGACGGAGAGACGAAGGTGGATCAGGTCCGGGAACTGAATGACGAAAACTGTCAGTATGAAGCGTTGACATTTTTGCTGGAAAAACAGAGTTTGGAAGAGGAAGGAACCAGCTTTTATGATGCCCTGGAAAGTGAGACAGGAAAATCTTACCGGGCTCGAATGGCGGTTGTTCCTGCTGTGGACAGTACGAATGGGGTTTTTGCCGTTGGCGTTTCCACGAATTATGATCAGGTGATCCAGCCGCTGAGGGGCGGGGCGGTCCAGCTGGCGGTTTACGGGAGCATGATTGTTGTGTGTATTCTGATTCTGCTGGCTATGCTGTTGTATATGGCGAGAGGTAATCAGCGTGCATTGAAGGAGCTGGAAATTCTTCGTGAGAAAAATGCCGCTATGGAAGAATTGAATGAGCAGACGCAGAAGTTTGCCCATCATCAGAGATTGGAGATCATGGGTGTGCTGGCCTCTGGAATCTCCCATGAATTTAACAATCTTTTGACGCCAATTATGGGTTACAGCATGCTGGTACTTGAAAAATTGCCTCAGGACGATGAGGAGATTTATGATGATGTTCTTGAGATTTATAACACATCCTTAAAGGCGAAAAATGTCATTGCTCGTCTGTCGGATATTTTCAGAAAAAATGCCAGTACTGTTTTTAAAGATATTGTTGTGGATCATCTGGCAGAAAAAGTCATTGATGTGGCCAGACCGTCTCAGCCACATCATGTTACGATCGATGCACAATTAAATTGTGGCGATTTACAAATTTACGGCAATGAAACCCAGCTATCTCAGTTACTGCTGAATCTGATATTAAACAGCTTTGATGCGATGGAAGCCAGGGAAAATGGGGTATTAACAGTAAAAACCGAATGTCGTCATGGCAGGATCTGTCTGAGTGTCGGTGATAATGGCTGCGGTATTCCGGAAAATGTACGTCCCCATGTTTTTGATCCATTTTATACAACGAAGGATGCCCGCAGGGGAACTGGGCTTGGCCTTGC
>JAXJRF010000065.1:0-3463 GCA_036310765.1 Frisingicoccus sp. | reverse complement strand
TTTGACCCGGCGTGCAATATCACAGGTGGACAGACGGGAAATATAATCCATATAGGATTCGGATGGGTCATGGGTCAGTAACTTTAATGCAATCAGAACATTTTTATTAAAGCCCTCTTCTGCTAATGCTTCAATGGTCCAGTCGGTATCTTCTGCCACATCGTGAAGAAGGGCCACTACGGTGCAGTCTTCGTCGGTCATGGATTCTGCCAGATGAAAAGGATGGAATATATAAGGAAGGCCGGCTTTATCGACCTGGCCATGATGGGCCTCATAGGCAATCTGCATTGCTTTTTTTGTCATTGGCGTATAAATCATAAACAAAACCTCGCTTTGATGATTTTTATTAAAATTTACATTATATTATACAATGAAAATTCCCATGAAAAAAGGTTATATTTTTTAACTTTATCACTATAAAGCATTGACAATCCGGGATTTATGGTATTACAATTAATAGCAAATCGAAAAGGAGGAAATAGATATGAAAAAAATGACAAAAGTTCTCAGTATGGCATTAGCAGCTGTTATGGTCATTGGTTCATTAACAGCATGCGGCGGTTCTGATGCAAAAGAAACAACAGCTGCAGCTGATGGCGAAGCAGTATTTACAATCGGTGGTATCGGACCTGTTACTGGTGATGCAGCTTCTTACGGAACATCCGTTAAACAGGGTGCTGAAGTCGCTATCAAAGAGATCAATGAAGCAGGCGGTGTTGTTGTAGGAGATACAACATACAAATTAGCTCTTGTATTCGAAGATGATGAAGCTACAGAAGATAAAGCTGTCCAGGCTTACAATGCTGTTATGGATCAGGGTGCTCAGGCAATCCTTGGTGCTGTAACAAGTGGTGCTTGTATCGCTATTACAGATTTAACACTTGAAGATGGAATTTTACAGATCACTCCATCCGGTTCTGCTATGGACTGTGCAAAGAACGATAACGGATTCCGTATGTGTTTCACAGACCCTGCTCAGGGTGAAAATATGGCAGATTTAGTTGTAAATACTCTTGGTTACAAGAAGATCGCTGTTCTTTGGGACAACGCATCTGACTACAGTATGGGTATCAAAGACGCTT
Source organism: Frisingicoccus sp. (assembly GCA_036310765.1). Lineage (GTDB taxonomy): Bacteria > Bacillota > Clostridia > Lachnospirales > Lachnospiraceae > Frisingicoccus. Next base: position 2,381 of record JAXJRF010000065.1, on the reverse strand, counting down.
TCGAAGCAAAAGTTGCTGAACTTGGCGGTGAAATCGTTGCCAGCGAATCTTTCGCAACAGGTGATGTTGACTATAATACACAGTTAACAACAATCAAAGCAACAGATGCAGAAGTTCTCTTTGTTCCAGCTTACTATCAGGAAGTTACATACATCACAAAACAGGCAGCAGATATGGGAATCAACCTTCCATTCGTAGGAAGTGATGGATGGGATGGTATTCTTGCAACAGTTACAGATCCAGCAACAGTTGAAGGTGCTATTTTCTTAAGCCCATTCTTTGCAGCAGATCCATCTGAAAACGTTACAGCTTTCGTATCCGCTTACGAAGAAGCATACGGTGCAACACCTGACCAGTTTGCAGCAGATGCATATGATACAGTTTATGCAATCAAAGCATCTATGGAAACAGCTGGTTCTGTAGAAGGTGCAGACATGATCGCAGCTATGACAGAAATCACAGTTGATGGTCTGACAGGTACAGGTATTACATGGACAGCAGAAGGTGAACCAAATAAAGGATGTAAATTTATCCAGATCATTGATGGTGCATATACATTATATGAATAATTTTATTCTTTAAGATTAAGAGGCGCTGGTGTCCTGCATAAGGATACCAGCCTTTTTATTGGACTAAAAGACTCCTTTTTTCGTATTTTTCCGGCAAAAGCCGTTTTTTACCTGATAAATCCTTGCAAGCCGTAATTGATTATATTAAAATGTATTTAATTGGCTTTAAAATAATATTTTTATAGAAAGGTGGAGGGGAATGGATCTGATTACAAATATTATAGAGCAGTTGATCAATGGTCTCAGGACAGGAAGTATTTATGCTTTGATCGCCCTCGGTTATACGATGGTTTATGGTATAGCGAAGATGATCAATTTTGCCCATGGAGACATTATTATGGTAGGAGCCTATGCTTTGTATGTATTTTCAACATTATTAGGGCTCCCTATACCGTTATGTATTGTGCTGACAGTTATTTTCTGTGCAGTACTTGGAATGACAGTGGAACGTGTTGCGTACAAACCACTGCGTAAAGCACCATCTCTGGCCGTACTTATCACAGCCATTGGTGTGAGCTACTTTTTACAAAATATGGCATTGCTTATTTTTAAGGCAACGCCGATTCCTTTCGGTTCCGTTATTAAGGTGCCGACAGTGAAGATCGCAGGCATTCACATTTCCGGAATTACCATTGTTACTTTCGTGATCACAGCGATTACGATGGTACTTTTGACATGGTTTATCAACAAAACAAAAGCGGGCAGTGCGATGAGAGCTGTATCTGAAGATAAGGGTGCTGCTGAGCTTATGGGTATTAATGTGAATAAAACGATTTCTTTAACCTTTGCTATTGGTTCCGCATTGGCGGCAGTGGCAGGTATTCTGTTTATATGTCAGTATGAATCTCTGTATCCGACATTGGGAGCGATGCCTGGAATCAAGGCTTTCGTTGCGGCAGTTCTTGGCGGTATCGGAAGTATCCCGGGAGCCATGCTTGGTGGTATTGTTTTAGGTATCATTGAAAGTTTGTCAAAAGCTTACATATCTACTCAGCTTGCAGATGCGATTGTTTTTGGTGTCCTTGTTATCGTTTTACTGGTTAAACCATCCGGTTTGCTTGGCAAGATGAAGATTGAGAAAGTGTAGGTGGCGGCTGTGAATAAAAAAATAAATAAATCAACGATTCTTAACATTGTTGCTGCTGTTGCTGTTTATATCGTTGTTATGGTTCTTATCCAGGGTGGAATTTTAGGACGTCAGGCCATGTCCATCATCATTCCATGCTGTATCAATGTCATGATGGCAGTTTCATTATGTCTTCTTGTTGGTTTCCTTGGAGAACTGACATTGGGTCATGCAGGTTTCATGTCCATCGGTGCTTATTCTGGTGCATTGGTGACCAACGCATTGGATCTTCCTGCACCGGTCGAATTATTGATCGGTCTTGCAGTGGGCGGCACAGTGGCAGCCATTTTCAGTTTGATCATTGGTCTTCCGGTACTTCGTCTGAAAGGCGACTATCTGGCGATCGTTACATTGGGCTTTGGTGAGATCATTAAATCGGTTATCAACTCTCTTGGATTTACAGGCGGTGCCAAGGGTCTTACAGGCATCAGTGCACACAGTAATTATAAAAACTTTACATTTGTATACATTTTTGTATTGCTGACTATTCTTGTGATTTCCAATCTGGTCAAATCCAGACATGGTCGTGCGATCTGCTCTGTTCGTGATAACTATATTGCAGCAGAGGCAGTCGGCATTAAAGTCAGCAAGTTTAAAACAATGGCCTTTGTTATTTCCGGATTTTTTGCCGGTATGGCCGGTGTATTTTATGCACATAACGTAGGTATCTTAAAACCGGGTAACTT
>JAXJRF010000064.1:0-13015 GCA_036310765.1 Frisingicoccus sp. | reverse complement strand
CAGATGGTTACGGCAAGCCCTGCTCCGGCATTCACACCAATAATACTCGGAGATGCCAGTTTATTGGCCAGCACCCCCTGTATCACTGCTCCGGCCACAGCCAGACCCGCTCCGGAAAGCAGACAGGCTGCTGTACGGGGCAGTCTGGCATACCAGAAAATATTTCCTTCAAAGCTGCTGCCGGCACCTTCTCTGATTGCTTTGATCAACTGGCTCGGTGTCAAAGGAACGACCCCCAGGCAAAGACCCATTATGGCCGCCACTATAAATAACAGGGTCACCGCAAAAAATATAGATTTCCTACTTTTGTCCATCTTCAAGGATTTTCTCCAGTTTCTCATAAGCTTCTCCCCAACGATCATTTGGTTTCAAATTGTAGAGGGATTGTTCCATACTGTATACTCTGCCTTCTTTTACAGCGGTAAGCTCCTGCCATATTGGATTATCATTGATAAAGCTTTCCACATTAGCATCTATAGCTAACGGGTCACCACCGACCTGTACAAGGAAAATAAAATCCGGATCTTCTTTCAAGATATGTTCCAGACTGACATTTTCCAGCAGCGTTTCGTCATTATCCGCAATATTCTCACAGCCAAGAGCCTTCAGCATATTGCCGAAAACCGTATTCTGACTGTTTTTTGCCCGAATACTTACCGCCGAAGTTCTAAGATAAAGAACCTTTGGTGAACCTTTTTCTGCAATTCGTGTTTCGCTGGCCTGAATCACCTGATCAATTGTTTCTTTGACAGCAAGACCGTTCTGTTCATATAAGTCCTCACGTCCCGTAATATCTGTGCAGATTTTAAATACACGCAGATAATCATCAAAATCGGATACATCAAAATAGGCTGTTGGAATCCCGGATTCCTCTAAAGTTTCCTTCCATTCCATATTTAAACGTGTATTTGTGCTTGCCAAAATAAAATCCGGTTCTGCAGCAAACAGCTTTTCAAGGCTCAGCTCTTTCGTCTGTCCAAGATTCACCGCATCCTCCGGCATGTCCAGGTCAAAATCCTCCCATGCATCGTCCGCGGATGCATGAACCGTTCCCCCAGCTAAAAACCACATATCCGCATAACTTCCAAGCAAAGCGGCAACTCTCTGTGGATTATCAACAGTAACCTCTCGTCCCAGATCATCCACAAAAGTATAAGCCATTTCATTTGCCTCTGATGTAACTATACTTTCAGATTCCACATTTGTCGGAGCTTTTGGTGTACATCCCGTAAGCATAAGCAAAAGACATACTCCTAATATAAACCCTTTTTTTCTCATCCTAATAATCTCTCCTGTTTTATTTTTATCTTGAATCCCTCAAGACTCGCCCGCTTATTATACCATAAAAAGTGTTGAAAATTTCTCATTTCCAACACTTTTTGAAATATTTATTCATTTTCTTTATGCAGATACTTTTCCCTTGTCGCCAAACCTCCGCGGATGTGACGTTCAGACTTATTGACATCCAGCACTTTCCTCGTCTTCGATGCCAATGCCGGGTTGATCTGGATTAGACGTTCTGTGACATCCTTATGTACCGTACTCTTACTCACTCCAAATTTTTTTGCCGTCTGCCTCACCGTCGCATTATGTTTTATAATATACACCGCGATCTCAACCGCTCTTTCCTCTATATAATCTTTCAAGGGATCCCCCGAAAACACTTGTTTTTATAGTGTATGCAGGGGGGTTTTATTTTATTTCATTCTTATTTATTCTTGCCACAACATTTTTTATATTTCTTTCCCGAACCACACGGACACGGATCATTTGGATATATTTTCTTTTCTACCCTTATTGGTTCTTCATTCAACCCATTCGGAAACATTGTTGTTTGAATAGTATGCGCATTTCCATTTAAGTCAACTGGTACACCCATCGCCTGCAACTGTGGTGCTGCCTTCTTTAACATTACAGCCGCATGCGAACTGGCCGGAACAATTGTCGGCATTTTACCGACAGGTAATACTATTGTTAATTCATTCGGTGTATGCCCTCTATTCTCTTTCATTCTGGTATTGTTATGTGCCATCATAAGTAAGCCTAAAAATTCATTTATCAGCTTTCCATCAAATTTAATATTCATCTCCGTCATTTTATTGATAACTTCGGATGGTGACTCTCCTTCATAACTATTTACCCATATCTGCAGACACCATGTCACTGCCTGTTCATAAGGAAGTCTTAATTTCTTAATTAAAAAGGATTCCAATTTTTTATATTCTAAGGAACTTGCTTCATATCCAATTCTACATATCTCATCTATCTGCTGCACTGAAGGAATATAAAAATCTTTATCCATCTGTTGTCTGAGCAAATAATCAAATTCTTCATCTTCAAACAATTGTAAATTCACAAATATTCCTTTTTCAGAGTATAACGGATCCTCTTTCGGCCATCCTTTCATCCCCAGTTTATCCATTGTAAAAAGACACGATTCCACAATATCTATAGGCATTTCCCACAGCATTTCTATCATTTCATCTATGGAACACTTCACTTTCTGCCTATACATTTCATAGACAACTTCAATTGGTGCCATTCCATAATATTGTATAAAAAATTGTATACACTTTACCATCCATCCTTTTCTATATTGATCTAACCGAAAAGTCTCATCATCTATTTTTGAAAAGGCAGCAGCAACATCTTCAAATACACAAAATTTGTCAATAGGAGCTTCAAAACAGCCTATCCAATGCCTGTAAAGTTGTATTGCATCTACCACTTCATTCATCGAAACAGCTGTAGGGGAAATACAGGCTTTCCGAAATAGATCCATCTGTTCTTTTGTAAGGCATGCCAATCTGTTTCTGAGCATTTCCTCTGTACAAAAACTATCAACAATTCTATCTATTAAATCAGCTTTTCGCAGTCTTGAACACTTTCTAATTTCGAAACTTCTCGCCTGATTTAATAGTTCTTCTCTTGTATACTCTGTCAAATATTCTCTTAATAACATCTCTTCTCCCTATTTATCATAATGTTCTTTCTTTCATTTCTTCTACTGTTTCCTTAACTTATTCGCATCTTTTCAATTAATCTTCCAATATTGCTTCCCACAGTGTTTTCTAATCCATTGATATCCTCACAAAATTCCTTCTCATTCTGTATCGCCTTATCAATATCTCTGACCAATTCTTCCGCTTGATACGAGCTTTTCTTATACTTTGGATAAATTCTACGAAACTCCTGCTCTGCATATCTTCGTTTTGATGTGACTTTCGGATTTTTCAATAATTTCTCTGTATCTAGTTCAAACACTTCATCAAAATGTAATAACAACCAAAATTCAAAGCATGGATTTGTGATGCACAACTGAAATCCCTTTTCACGACACTTCTCCACCACATATTCATATTGGTTATTCTCTGGTGTAGCCAAAAAGCTTTCTCTATCACGATCAATAATCAGACAAATCTGGTCAAATCCTTCTGCATAGGTCAACCCTCCATCTTTGATGATATCAGAAATATCTGAAACAACATGTGTAACATCATATTCTTGTTTCAAAAATTCTAATATTCTATTACAGTCTGTTTCTATATCGTCCACTTCCTCTTGCAATACCTTTTGCAATTCTTCAGTACAGACATAAACCATAGCCCGCCACATACTTTTTGCTAACACTTTACTCGTCGTAATCACTTTCGTTTCATAGAAATAATCCATCATGCGATTCAAGAGTGTTTCATATGATATTTTCTCTGCTTTACTTTCTTCTAAATTTTCAATAATTCTGTCCAGAATTTTCTTTGGATTACTCCAACCTTCTTCACTATAACTTCTAATAATCGGAATTAATTCTATCAACGGGTTAATTCCTATACTCTCACGCATTGAATTCACAGCATCAAAATATATAACTTCTGTATCTGAGCCTTCATACACAAGAAAATATTTTTTCAATGCCTCATCTGACTTTAGAACCTTGGTACGTTCTGCAAATGTTCTACTTTCTCTCATACACTATACCTCCTCTTTAATAGGAAACACAGTACTGAATACTGGAACACCTCCATAACGACCTTCTAAATAAGCTTTATCGATTTTCTGGTCAAATCTTGCATTGTACTCTTCCAGTGAGTAAATATCACTTTCTCCAGTTTTTCTTTTATTTACAAACCAAATTTCATCACGGCGTAACAAATCAAAATCCAATAATCTTGATTCATGCGTTGTTACAATCAACTGAATATTTTTCTGTGTAGCCAGTTGCAAAAATGTATCTACAAATTTATAAGTTAAACTTGGATGCAAACATCTGTCTAATTCGTCTATAACATATGTTTTTCCCTCCCCTGACAACAACACTTCCAGTAAATCTAATATTCTTACAGTACCGTCTGATTCTTCTGATAGGTTAAATAAAATATTTTCTTTTCCGTGAGAAAACTTAATGGTCCTACAGACAATATTTTCTTCTTTATCTATGTCCAAAATAAAGAAATCTCGATTACTTCTCATAATAATTCCAAGACTTTTTATTTCCTCATTATTTTTCATTTCCACTGTTTTTTTCTCAATATTTGTAATCAAATCATCACGAATTTTTTTCGGTAAATGTCCAAGCACCTTTTCTACTGGAACTTTCACCATTTTAAATCCTGTAATGCCTGTCCCAAATGCAGAAATGATTCTGCAGATTTCTTCCACATTTTCAGTTTCTGCCATATAGGAATAATCTGAAATAGGTTGATCAGGGTAATTAATGTCCAATCCTTTTTTTATCCACTGATAAATATCCTGAAATACAGAAGCGCCTTCATATTGCTGATATAAAGTTTTCTTATTTCGATTCATAATCGATAATAATAATACACTGCTATCTTCCTGTACATCTTCTGCATAAACATCTAGTTTATCAATTAACCCTTTTGTTTTAACTGTACTACCAAATTCATAAACACCATTCGTTATATCTCTACTAAAAATCAAATTTTCCTTATTATCCGCAGTTAATTCTATAAGCCATTCCGAAGTAAATTTACTCTGATTTAAAATTACTTCAAATCCATATGCATAGTATTTTTCTCCCAGCATAATTTCCATTTCAAAATAGCTTTCTTTTTCTTTATTATCTTCGCTTATCTTACAGTACTTATCTGTATGTCCTTCTGGTAATCCAAATAAAACTATACGACGCATAAACTCCATCGCTTTTACTAAATTAGATTTTCCCGCCGCATTTGCACCATAAACTGCAGCAAACTTTAGCAATTTCAATTTACCACTGTCATATATATGTTCTTTTTTATTTCTTACTTTTCCTGCAATCATAGAAAATTCTTCTGTTTTTCCATCTTCTCTGTTAGAAAAAGACAAAAAGTTTTTTACATTAAAACGAATTAACATTTTTTTACCTCCACTTTTATAATTATAGTATGTGATTTTTTCACTTTTGTCAATCTGTTATAAATGTTTTTATCTTTATTTCTAATACTTATATGTGATAAATTCGTTTTTTATTCCATTCAACAGCAAAAAATAAATAGATTGTTTTACACTTTCCTAAAACAACCTATTCTATGACTAATTTGTAATGTTTCCCTGATTAAATGAATTCCATTTAGTCATGGATTAATTTTCTTATTTTTCTTTTCTGCAACTTTTTGTGCCCGTTTTTTAGACAAACGACTATCTATTAAGAATTTTCATCAATATTTACCCTCTACAAAAACAATTCATTATTTTTCGTTTTTTCACATACTTCTTTCATTTTTGAAGAAACCGCCTCCAACATAACAGGATTAAGTTTCCGGGCTTTATTCGGACACACCTTAATACATCTCATACAGGAAATGCATTTTTCTATGTTTGTTTTTTCCGGTTCCATTACCGAAATTGCTCCTGTTGGACATTCTTTTGCACATATACCACAGCCAGCACATTCTTTTTGTACCTCTGGTTTAAACGACACACCGTTGTACTCACGATACGGATAATTTCCTAGCAATTCCAATTCTTTACAGGATTCCAAATGTGTAATCTTGTCTAATATTTTCTTGGCAAATTTTCTCAATTCTTCCTGATCTTTCGCATCCGGACGCCCCGCTGCAAATTGATGCATGATGGAATGTTCGGCAATAGCCGTAATGGCAGCAACACAGCAGAATTCTTTACTCACTGCAAAGTCAGCCAATTCTCTGACCGTATCGTCATAATGTCTGTTGCCATAAGATACCACCAATACCGCCTTTGCATTATTTCCTTTAATATTTTTCATTCGTTCCAACGCAATTGCCGGCACCCTGCCGCCATAGGAAGGAACCCCGATAATACAAATATCCTCTTTATTAAAGGAAGGATTTTCTATATTTTCCCTTTTACTCAAATCAATTTCCTTATAAGCACCAAATTCAGTTGCAACTATTTTTACGATTGTTTCCGTACTGTATGTAGGGCTGAAATATAACGCATATACGCTCATAATTATATCCTCTTTTCTGTTCTGTATTTTTACAACAAATGCCTGATTCATATTCACCGTCTATGGCCATCACACCTAAACCATTAAAAGACCGGCCACCATCTGCATACCCATGTATACAAACCCAGCCGGTCCATCATTAAAAGTTAAAATTAAACGGGATATCATCATCCGACATACTTTCCAGTAAGTCGTCCAGATCCCCCATGCCCTCATCTCCAAACATGAGTGCTGCTGCCATATTATCCAATTCATTTAAAGCAGACTGTATATTTCCCATATTATATTCTTCCGCAGTCATATCGTCAGCCATCTGTGCTGTGTCCATCTGTTTTACAAAATATGGTCCCGGATATTCCGGATCGAGTTCTTCCACTGTATCTGCAAATTGAATCATGGAAGGATCCACATGGGTCAGCAGATAAGCTGCCCGGAGCATCCGGTACTGATAGGAAATTTCCTCTTTATCATAAAAATCCTTTGCCCATTCAACCAATCGGCCCCAATGCTCCATCGGATAATAACAAAATTCATTTAAAATATCCGGGTCATAGGATTTACGAATGAAATCTTCTCTTGTTACGCCATTTTCATACATTTCGGCCCATTCATTAAAGTTATGGATAGCTCTGTTATCCACTTCATCCAGTTCAATATCTGTATCGATCAATTCTCTCCAATTCATATCTCACACATCCTCGTATCGTATATTTATATTTTTCGTCTTATTTCACATCGATGGCATTTGGATAAATCACTGCCAGTTTTTCATCATCGTACCGTTCATCCATAATCTGCTGCCAGCTATGCTCCGCCGGAACACCCTGCTGACGTTCCGTACTCCGCACAAGTGCCAGTGCAGAAACCGCCATATTGCAGCACATGAAAACAACAAGACACCATGTTATGATCTTTCCAGGTTTCATTGGTACTTTTTCAATCCATGCGGATATCTTCGGATACAACACTTTGATCCACAGGACGGCCGCAATACCCCAAAAGAAACAATAGAGCAGGTTAATACGTCCACCCAGGTTAAATGGCATCGCACTGTAATCCCAGAATACTTTTCCAAAAACCAGTTCTGAAAGTACACTGCAGACGTATTCATAGGCACCGCCTAAAAATGTACCAACAAGAAAGAGTACCGTCTCAGATTTATCAATGTATTTATATAACAAAACGGTGGCGGCAACAATGGCAAAGCCCCAGACAATACTGAAAGGTCCCCAGACGAGACTGCTTCTGCTCATCCAGACACCTGCCTTGAACCGACAGAAAATCGTTTCCGTAATGTCACCTAAAAAGGAACCGATCACAAACAGCCACACCAGCTTATCAAAGCAGCACCCATAGGCAAAAACATCCGACTTTTCTTTTGTCTTCTCAATCTTCTTTGCCTCTGGATAAGCCTTTTCGATTCGATGATTGACTCTGGCATATATTTTATCAGCAAGTCTCAGCGTATAACGGGTAAACCACCGATCCACCGCCTCCCAACGCTGGGTATCCCGGTTCTGGGCAGACATAACGATCAATGTCGCCAGAATATCCAGTGCCAAAAGCACTAAAAGCACCAAAACAATAATGACATCCAGCGTTCCAGGAATCATATGGAACAGTTTAAGAAGAAGGTTATTGCCCCAACGCATCATGATGATCGAGAAAACACCCCAGGCTGCCGATGCCTGGAGGAAGATATAACCATCCAGATTCCACTGTTCTCTCGAATAATCCCAGCATTTTATCTGATAAATCTTTTCGATCAAATGTCCGGAAACCCATTGAAACAGTCCTGCTATGATGGCGGAACCAAGAAACAGCCAGACGCCCTGCAATTCACCGAAAAATATTGTAATAAATATCGCTGTTATACCAGATAAAACATTGAAGGGTAAGTTTACCACACCCTTATTCACAAATTTTTTATTCTTAACCGCTGAAATGGTTGTCTGCAGCACCCAGCCGGCAAATGAATATGTAAAAAACAACCATAAAATATCATAAATTGTATAGATCATATAACGCCTCTATCGTCTCCTTTGTACATTTCTTTTGTCATGCCCGACGCTGCACATTTAACGGTATATTGGCCGTCATCGGATTGAGAATAACAGCGGCTGCATCCGGCGGAAGTACACTGACAACTTTCTCCGCCTTGATCATGCCCGTACCGAATTTCTCCTTCGGATTTGCCAACTGGAACTTATGAAATTCCGGCATATCTGTAAAAATTGGCAGCAGCGGCATGCCCTGCTTATTTTTAATGATCACAATGCCTTTTCCGTCGGCTTTTAAAGCAACAAGAAATGTACCTTTACTGTAATGGGCCAGCAGCTCTTCCTGCATTTCCTGTAATTCTTCTGTCAATTCCGTACGCTCTTTCTTTCGGAATTCCTGCATAAAATACAGGGCTGTCAGATGAAGGGCCGGATTTTCAATGATCATCTGGCCATTCGGCAATGTTTTCTGATCCTGTCTGCGTACCAGCTCCTCCAGATGAACATGTGTCTCCGAATCCTTTCCCTGGTCTACACAGATACAGTCAATGCCCATCGGATATAAACCGGCATAAATCGAAAGAAAGGCTTTATTTTCAATTCGTGTGACAGCGGTTGGATTTCCTGAATCCGTTAATTCTTTTGCTCTTACATCTGCATCCTGTTTTTCAAAATAAACTAAAATCTCATCCTCGAAGGTTTCCGGATCACACATCACAAAAGGCATCCGCGTATAATTCGATAATATCATATATATTTCACTGGCCTGCTGCAGTTTCTGCATCACCGTCTTTTTATCTACACTCATTATTCCTGCTCCTGTAATAAATCTAACATCTGCTGCGGATTATCCGCTGCCTTTACCTTGCCAATCGCTTTGACGATCACGCCTTCCTCATCGATCAGATAGGTTGTGCGTACAACACCCATTGTCTTTTTGCCATACATATTTTTTTCTTTCCACACATCGTAGGCCTGGATCGCCTCCAATTCTGTATCTGAAAGAAGGATAAATGGCAGATTATACTTTTGTTCAAACTTTTTGTGGGATGCCACACTATCTTTGCTGATACCGATGACAACGGCTCCCTTTTCCTCAAAATGCGGAAAAAGCTCGCCAAAGGCACAGGCCTGTTTGGTACATCCGGCTGTATTATCCTTCGGATAAAAATACAGAACGATTTTCTTTCCTTTAAATTCCTCCAGAGTATGCTTTTCTCCATTCTGATCCGGCAATTCAAATGCCGGTGCTTTTGTACCTATTTCCAACATACGTTTTTCCTCCTATACTCCATTCTTTTCACAAATATCTTCCAGACAGCATTTATCACAATAAGGTTTTGTTCTGGCTGTACATACATCCCGTCCATGGAAAACCAGACGGTGACAAAAGTCACTGCCTTCCTCCGGCGGCACAAGTTTCCACAGAGCCATCTCCACTTTTTTAGGATCCTTAATGCCATCGACCAGACCGATCCGATTCGTCAGACGAATACAATGGGTATCGGTCACAATGGCTGGCTCACCGAAAACATCTCCCATGATCAGATTGGCACTCTTCCTGCCAACCCCCGGCAGTTTTAAAATGGCATTAAAATCTTTTGGGATCTTTCCGCCGTACTCATCCCGCAGCATCTTCATGCAGGCATTGATATCGCGTGCTTTACTTCTTCCCAGACCGCAGGGCCGGACAATCGCTTCGATATCATCCACCGATGCCTCTGCCAGTGCATTGATATCCGGGAATTTGGCATATAAGTCTTCAACGACCACATTCACTCTTGCATCGGTACACTGGGCCGCCAGCCGCACACTGACGAGGAGTTTCCACGCCTCATCGTAATCCAGCGTACACCCGGCATCCGGATATTCTTTTTTCAACCGTTCAATGACTTCCAACGTCAATTCTTCTTTCGTCATTTAATTTAATTCCTCCACTGATTCTTCCATTAAGACGCATCGTTCAAAAATTTCTTCAGATCTTCCAGCTTATTCATGGCATCCTTTCTTCCTAAATGATAAACTTCCAAAAGTTTTTCCGGATCCCTCTCTGTACGACCGATGTTCAACGGCTGACTCGGCTGGATCACAAAGGTTTCTCCCTGTTTTTCCAGTTTTTTAACCTTTGCGACAGAGGCATTATATTTTAAATGCCGCTTTTCCATACACTGTGCCACCGCCGGATAATTTTTCATAAACAGCTTAAATAATGGCATCATCTTTGTTTTCTTCTTGCGATACCCATCATGCTGAGTTAAAACGACAATATTTTTCTCATATCCCTGTTTTCGAAACCATGTGATCGGAATCGAATCGGAAATCCCGCCGTCCAGCAGGTCATATCCCCCGACAGAGACCACCTTTGATGCCAATGGCATCGACGCCGATGCACGCATCCACTCAACATCATCACCACTGCCGGTTTTACAGAGGTGATATACCGGTTTTCCTGTATGTACATCTGTACAAACAACATAGAAATCTATCGGATTTTTCTGAAATGTCTCCGTATCAAAGGGGTCCAGCTCATCCGGTATAGTATGATAACAGAAGTCCACACCATACAGATCACCCGTTGTGATCCATGATTTAAAACTTACATACCTTGGATCCTTGCTGTATTTCGTATTATAACGGATGGTTCTTCCAATCTGTCCGGATTTATAATTACATCCAAAGACCGCTCCGGCAGATACGCCCACATATCCATCCACTTTGATGTCATTCTCCATCATAACGTCCAAAACACCGGCAGTGTACATGCCACGCATGGCACCGCCCTCTAAGATCATACCTGTTTTCACGTCTTTTTCCCCTCTTCTCTAAACATAACTTTTATTAGACAATTGTAACACCAAAAGTTCTCCATGCCAACTTCGCTTATTTATTTTCTTGAAAACACATAACAGATATGCCATAATGAGAAAAAACAAAAAGGAAGAAATCGTATAATGAGCCATAAAAACAATTTAACAACCCTTTGCTATATTGAACAGAATGACTGTTATCTCATGATGCATCGGGTTTCCAAGAAAAATGATCTGAATGCAGGCAAATGGATCGGCGTCGGCGGCCATTTCGAAGAAAATGAAAGTCCGGAAGAATGTCTCATTCGTGAAGTCAAAGAAGAAACCGGTCTGACCCTGACGAGCTACCGCCTCCGGGGCATCATCACCTTCGTATCCGATGAGTGGGGCTGTGAATACATGCATCTTTACACCGCAGATGCCTTCGAAGGCATTCTGAATGAAGACTGCAATGAGGGTATTTTGAAATGGATTCCAAAATCCGAGATTTATGATTTAAATCTCTGGGAAGGGGATCGTATTTTCCTCAAACTTCTGCTGGAAACGGATAAATTCTTCTCTCTGAAACTGGAATACCATGGTGACGATCTGATCCATTCCGCAAGTACCATCTACGAATAGCAAATAAAGCCTTAAGGTATTTATTCATAACATAATATCTCAAGGCTTTTCTTTTTATGCTTCATAATTTTCATTTAAATAGTTTTGAATCTTGTCCAACATAAGATCCGCATCAAGGCCATGAACCGCACAGGCCATGGACAATGTTTCATTTTTAGACGCCGAACAGGAAACACAGTGCAAACCGTTCTGCAGTAAAAAATCTCCTATACCCTTTTCCAGATTTAAAATCCTTCCCATCGTTGTGTCCTTTGTGATCTGCGGGATTTCATCTTCAATAAAGTCTTCCCCTGCATCACTTCCTGCATATTCCTCAGGAAAAACCTCCGGTCTCTTTGCTGTGCAGACAACATAAATTGCAAGAGGTATACCAATAACCAGGATTCCTATAATAAGACTTGTCATCGATCTCTTCCTTCCTTCAATTCTTTTAACTAATCTAAAAATCATATCACAAAATAATCTAAAAAGCTATAAAAAATTAAAGGCTCTCCCCAAATAACTCATAATAGAAAATGTATTGCTGCATAATCCCCTGAATGCCCTTATAACGCCGATTTGGAAAACCTCTTTTATAGTGTTTTTCCAACGCCTGATTGATGTGGGTATCCCTTGGAAATGCCTCCAGCTGGTGCAGTGCAAACAGACAAATACAGTCTGCCACCTTATCTCCCACGCCAAACAATTTTAACAGTTCTTCTTTTGCTTTCTTATAGGACATTTTTCGGATTGCCTCCAGATCAACTTCACCGGAAACGATACTTCTGGCTGTGCGAACCACGTATTTGCTCCGATAACCAAGATTACAAGCCTTCAATGCATCTTCATCCAATACGGCTATAACCTCCGGTTTCGGGAAAGCATAGTAAATCTCCCCCTTCGGTGTCCGCCTTTCTTCACCGTAAGCCTCACAGATATTTTGAATACATTTACGGATACGGGCAATGTTATTTTGCTGGGAAATCAAAAAGGTGACGATCATCTCCCACAGATCCTGTTTTAATATGCGTATGCCAGAACCAAAGGCGGCCGCTTTCACAAGATAGGCATCCCTTGGGTTGATCCGATCCATGCATGCCGCATAATCCATAGTTAAATCAAAATAGTCTTCCCAAAAATCATGAAAGATTTCTTCATCACAATAAAAAACACACTCT
>JAXJRF010000063.1:0-1294 GCA_036310765.1 Frisingicoccus sp. | reverse complement strand
CTACAACCCGGGCACCCATGGCAATAATATTGGCATTATTATGCTGAACTGTTAATTTTGCAGAATATGGCTCGCTGCATACGGCTGCACGTATACCAGGAACTTTATTTGCCGCAAGGGAAATACCAATACCTGTACCACAGATCAATACGCCCTTATCTGCCTCACCACGCATGATCGCTTCTGCAACCTTTAAGCCTGGAACCGGATAATCTACCTTCACATTCGGATCCTGTGCACCATAATCGATACACTCATATCCTTTTTCTGTCAAATAATTAAGCAATTCATTTTTTAAATCAATCGCTGCGTGATCACAGCCAAATGCTACTTTCATGTCAATACCTCCGCATTATTATAATCCTGTTAAAATCAGTATATCATAATCCCATATGTTCTTCAATTATTTAGAAAGGATTCATGGTACGTGTTGTTCCCCTTGCCTCAAGATGAACAGGCACAATACATGCCTTCTTCTCAATATCCTCTTTGCGTATCAGTTTGAGCAGTGTTTCACCTGCCGCCAGGGCAAGCTGATCCGTATTCTGGGCAATGGTTGTCATCGGCAGACGACAGATCTGAGAAATCGAAACATTATCAAAGCCCACCAGTTTGACCTGTTCAGGTATACTGTACCCTGCTTTGATCACACTATGCATCGTTCCCAGTGCCATAATATCATTTGTGGCAAAAACGCCGTCAAAATAACATCCCCGCTCATCCAAAAGCTTCGATACCATTTCTTTTGTCTCCTGATAACCGGCAAAACATGGAACAAGACAGTCACCTTCGCATGACCGTCCAAATTCCGACAATGCTGCCAGAAATCCTCTTTTCCGTTCCTGAATCGAAGATGGCAATTCACGATCATAGATCAGCAGCGGTTTCTCACAGCCCTGTTCACACAGTTCTTTTCCGGCGAGATATCCGCCCTGATAATTATCAGACTGGACAGACCATTCCGCATTGTGGGGCAGACGGTCAATAAACACCGTAGGAATACCGCCCTTTTCAAGCAGTGTACTGATATTCTCCATCCCTGACACATAGATTAGGCCGTCAATATTTTTATCCAGCATGTCCTGTACACGCTGTTCCTCCAAAATCGGATCATCGTTCGAATTACAGATCAGCACCGAATAATTATATTGACTGAAAAACACATCCAGTGCCCGAACGATTTTTGCAAAAAACTCATTTGTAATATCCGGCACGATCACACCCACACTCCGGCTTTTCTTTGTCCGAAGCCCGATGGCATTCACATTTGGCCGAAATCCGCATGCCTTAATTG
>JAXJRF010000062.1:0-9780 GCA_036310765.1 Frisingicoccus sp. | reverse complement strand
GTATCATGAAGTCGGTCACGCTTTAGTGGCTGCACTTCAGAAAAATACCGAACCGGTACAGAAGATCACAATTGTTCCAAGAACGATGGGAGCCCTCGGATATGTGATGCAGGTGCCGGAGGAAGAGAAATACCTTATGTCCAAGGTTCAGATGGAAGAAGAACTGGTAACATTACTGGCTGGTCGTGCAGCGGAAAGTATCGTCTTTGATTCGGTTACGACCGGTGCATCCAATGATATGGAGCGGGCAACAGATATGGCACGTGCCATGGTGACCCAGTATGGTATGAGCGATAAATTTGGTCTGATGGTACTGGAGAATGTACAGGATCGTTATCTGAGCGGACATACCGTTTTGAACTGCGGTCAGGAGACAGCAACGGAGATCGATAGAGAAGTTATGCGTATCCTGAAGACTGCCTATGAGAAAGCGATTGAACTTCTCAGTGAAAACCGGGAATGTCTGGATCGGATCGCCGAATATCTTATTGAAAAAGAAACGATCACAGGTAAAGAATTTATGCGTATTTTCAGGGAAGTCAAAGGCATCCCGGATCCGGAAGAGGAAAAGGCACAGCCTTCCTTACCGGAGGAACATACAGCAGAGATTCAGGAAACTCCAAAGAACGATTATATCGAAGTGGAGACAACGCAAAACGAAACAACTGAATAGGGGCAGTACTCTAAAAACAGATGATCAAGGCCTGTGTTCGCCGAAAAGCGGACACAGGTTTCTTATGCTATAAGGACTGCTGCTGTTTTATCGAAAGGAGGTTCCAGATGTTTGATATTGAAGAGGAATTGAAGAAACTTCCGGCAAAACCCGGTGTCTATCTCATGCATAATGAGAGGGATGAGATCATTTATGTGGGAAAAGCCATCAGTTTAAAAAATCGTGTACGTCAGTATTTTCAGAGCAGTCGAAATCTGACACCGAAGATTATCCAGATGGTCAGTCATATTTCCAGGTTTGAGTATATTATTACCGATTCCGAACTGGAAGCACTTGTTCTGGAATGTAATTTGATCAAGGAATATCGTCCAAAGTATAATACGATGCTTATGGATGACAAAACTTATCCCTATATAAAGGTAACGACAGGGGAAGCTTATCCAAGAATTCTTTTTTCACGTATCATGAAAAAGGATAAGGCAAAATATTTCGGTCCTTATACAAGTGTGGCTGCGGTGAAGGATAGTATTGAGCTTTTAAGGAAAATCTATAAGATACGGACATGTCATCGAAATCTTCCAAAAGATATTGGTGTTGGACGGCCATGTCTGTATTATCATATCGGTCAATGTGATGCACCATGCCAGGGAGAAATCTCCCAGGAGGTGTATCAGAAAAATATCCAGCAGGCACTCCAGTTTCTTGGCGGCAATCATGAACCGGTTATCCAGATGCTGACAGATAAGATGATGGAGGCATCGGAGGCGATGGCTTATGAAAAGGCCATTGAATACCGGGATTTGCTGGGCAGCATCCGTCAGATTTCAGAAAAGCAGAAGGTGACCAGCTCCCAGATGGAGGATAAAGATGTTATTGGTCTGGCAAGGGCAGCCAATGAAGCGGTGATCCAGGTATTTTTCATACGAAACGGCCGCCTTGTTGGAAGAGATCACTATTATCTTACCGGTGTGGAGAATGAGAGCCGTTCGGAAGTTTTGACCTCCTTTGTGAAACAGTTTTATGGCGAATCGCCTTATGTGCCGCGGGAGCTGATGCTGCCGGAGAATATCGAGGATGAGGAAGTGATCCTCCAGTGGTTGTCCGGACGCAGAGGTCAGAAGGTATTTATAAGAGTGCCGAAAAAGGGGCAGAAGGAACGTTTGGTGGAACTGGCCTGCAAAAATGCTCTGAATATTTTAAATAAGGACAGTGAAAAGATGAAACGGGAAGAGGCACGTACCATCGGTGCGGTCCGCGAACTGGCAGATCTGCTCGGTCTTCCCCTTCTGACTCGGATGGAGGCATATGATATATCCAATACCAGCGGTTTTGAAAAGGTGGGATCCATGGTTGTTTATGAGAAGGGCAAACCGAAACGGAGTGCCTACCGTAAATTTAAAATACGGGATATACAGGGACAGGATGATTATCACAGTTTGGAAGAGGTATTGACCCGAAGGTTTACCCATGGTCAGCAGGAGCAAAGGGAATTGGAACAGAAAAATATGGATATGTCCATGGGCAGTTTTTCCCTGTTTCCAGATCTGATCCTGATGGATGGCGGAAAGGGCCAGGTCCATATTGCGCAGAAGGTTCTGATGGAACTGGGGCTGGATATTCCGGTCTGCGGTATGGTCAAGGATGATTTTCATCGTACGAGAGGTATTTTCTTTGACGAAGAAGAGATTGCCATTGATAAAAATTCCGAGGCTTTCCGGCTGGTAACACGTATTCAGGATGAAGCCCATCGCTTTGCCATTGAATATCACCGGAGTCTTCGCAGCAAAACCCAGGTAAAGTCCATTCTGGATGATATACCGGGGATCGGGGCAACAAGACGAAAGGCACTGATGCGGTATTTTGGAGATATACAGAAGATTCGTGAAGCTACGGTGGAAGAATTAAAACAGGTACCATCGATGAATGAGGCGGCGGCAGAATCTGTCTTTCATTTTTTTAAAAATGAACCGCATTGATGTTGGTTGCCGTCTGTGATATGATAGAAAATAATGATATTCGTATGGTGAAAGGGGACGAAACATGTTTGATAATATACCATCCTATTATAGTGTAAAATTGAGCAAGATTATGGAACCGCTGCATTTAACCCTGCTGAATAAAGAGGTGGACGTGGATAAGGTAGAACTTCGTCAGTCGGATGTCAACCGACCGGCATTGCAGCTGGCAGGATTCTTTGAACATTTTGATTATGAACGTCTTCAGATTGTCGGCATGGTTGAGAGTGCTTATGTTGAGCAGCGGTACGAGGATCATGGCCTGGCTGTATATGAAAAGATTTTTCAGGCTGGCATTCCATGTATGGTATTTTGTCGTGATTTAAAACCTGCGGACGACGTGATCGCACTGGCAACCCAATATAACATCCCCTTATTGTTGTGTCCGGAAGGCACATGCAGTTTTATGAATAAATCCATTCGCCTGCTTCAGACTGAGCTGGCACCAAGGATTTCCATTCATGGTGTCCTTGTCGATGTATTCGGCGAAGGGGTTCTGATTATTGGCGAGAGTGGTATCGGCAAGAGCGAAGCGGCTCTTGAGCTGATCAAGAGGGGACATCGTCTTGTATCGGATGATGTGGTAGAGATTAAGAAGATCAGTGATACGGAGCTTGTGGGTACAGCTCCGAGTATTACCAGATATTTTATTGAGCTTCGGGGAATCGGTATTGTGGATGTGAAGACCCTGTTTGGTATCCAGAGTGTTATCGAAACCCAGAAGATCAGTTTGGTCATTAAACTGGAAGAATGGAACAGGGAAAGAGAATATGACAGACTTGGTCTGGATGAGCAGTATACAGAATATCTGGGCAATAAGATCGTTTGTCATTCCATTCCGATCCGTCCGGGACGGAATGTAGCCATGTTGGTTGAGTCTGCGGCCATTAATCACAGACAGAAAAAGATGGGATATAATGCAGCCCATGAATTATATCGAAGAGTGACAGGAAATCTTCAGGAAAAACAGGAAGGTAGAACAAGATGAAAAAGTGGACGATCGGTGTCGATTTAGGCGGTACAGAAATTAAATTTGGTCTTTTTGACGATAAATTACAGAAGAGTTGGTCCATACCAACCAATACACAGGAACAGGGAAAGTATATTGTGGAGGACATTGCAGCATCGATCAAAAAGTGCTGTGACGAATCCGGCATTACAAAGGATATGCTCAAAGGTGTCGGAATTGGTGTTCCGGGACCGGTTTTAAAGGGCAATGTGGTGCGCCAATGTGTGAATCTTGGCTGGGGCCAGATCAATATCGGTGATGAATTGTCCAAAAAATTGGGCGAACACTTTGGCTGTGACGGTGAGGAACTTTTAATATGTGCAGGCAATGATGCCAATGTGGCTGCTCTGGGAGAGATGTGGCTTGGCGGCGGCCAGGGCTGTACAAGTATTGTCATGGTGACACTGGGAACAGGTGTCGGCGGCGGTATTGTCGTAGATGGTAAGATTTTAAACGGTATCGGTGGATGCGCCGGAGAAATCGGACATATTATCTGTGTAGATGATGCGGACCTGGTCGGACGATGCAGCTGCGGTCATAAGGGTTGTCTTGAGCAGATCGCATCTGCCACAGGTATTGTCAATTATTCCAAGCTTTATCTGGAGCATGCCTCTGAGGTTTCTGTTTTGAGAGATATATGGAAACAGAAGGGGGATATTACGTCGAAGGATGTCCTTGATGCGGCAAAGGCCGGTGATATGGCAGCGGTACAGATCACAGACAAAGTTTTCATGTATCTGGGCAAAGCATTGGCTGGCATATGTAATATTGTCAATCCGGAGTGTGTACTGATCGGCGGCGGTGTTTCAGCTGCAGGCGAATACCTTCGGGCAAAAGTGGAGAACTATTTTAAAGGTTATGCCTTTCCGGGTACAGAAGATACACCGATCCGTCTGGCAACCATCGGCAACCAGGCAGGTATTGCCGGTGCAGCTTACATGGTGATTTCGAAAAATGAGTGAGGGATTATTTTATGACAACAGTAAAAGAATTGGCAGAAGTGATGGGGCAGGGACAGATTTTTGAAAATGAACCAATGAGCCGTCACACAACCTTTCATATCGGGGGCCCGGCAGATATTCTCGCATGCCCTGAGACAGAAGATGGTCTGGCTGCAGGCATACGGTGGTGTGTTCAAAAAGACATCCCTTTCTATATTATTGGAAATGGCAGTAATCTTCTTGTCGGCGATCAGGGATTTCGTGGTGTCCTGTTTAAAATATGCAAGACCATGGATTGGGTTGAGACCGAGCTGATCGACAAGGCAGCTCCTGAAACTTCCGGCATCATCGTGAGAGCTGGTGCGGGTATTATGCTGGCAAAACTGGCAAAGGATATTTCAGCACAGGGATATACCGGATTTGAGTTTGCCACAGGGATACCAGGAACCTTGGGCGGCGCAGTAGCGATGAACGCAGGTGCTTATGATGGAGAGATGAAACAGCTCATCACATCTGTCTGGGTGATGGATATGAAAGGGAATATTCGGGAACTGACGGTGGAAGAGATGGCGATGGGATATCGGACAAGTCGTGTACAGACGGAGAATCTGATCGTATTGTCGACCGCTATGGAGCTGAAACGTGGGTCTGAGAAGGAGATCCTTCGGTATGTGGAAGAATTGACCTGTAAACGAAGAGAAAAACAGCCGTTGGAATATCCAAGTGCGGGAAGCACATTTAAACGGCCGGAGGGCTATTTTGCCGGAAAACTGATCCAGGATGCCGGTCTTAAAGGATACCGGGTGGGGGATGCCATGGTATCGGAAAAGCACAGCGGTTTTGTGATCAATGTGGGATGTGCAACGGCCAGCCAGGTTCGTCAGCTGATGGCGGATGTTGACCGTAAAGTGTATGAGGACTTTCATGTACATCTGGAGCCGGAAATCCGCATGATCGGAGAATTTTGACACACAGGGATAAAGCACGATGAAGGAGACGTGAGCATGCGCTTTGTTATTGTAACAGGAATGTCCGGAGCAGGTAAGAGTTCTGTTTTGAAAATGCTGGAGGATGCCGGATACTTTTGCGTGGATAATCTTCCAGTGCCGCTTCTTCCAAAATTTGCAGAGCTGGCATCGGCACAGGAGCCTACGATGCCACTGGTTGCACTTGGAATTGATATACGCAGTGGCGAAGGTCTGGCAACGGTCAATAAAGTATTAGATAATCTTTCCGAATTGTCAATCCATTATGAAATATTGTATCTGGATTGTGAAGATCCGGTGCTCATTAAGCGTTATAAAGAAACACGAAGACAGCATCCGTTGGCTGTTGGAGGAAGGATTGAGGATGGCATCCGCAGCGAACGCAAGAAGATGAAATTTCTGAAGGAGCGTGCAGATTATATCATTGATACGACCCAGATGCTGATTCGAGATCTGAAGGGTGAGATTGACAAAATATTTGTTAAAAATGAACCGTATCAGAATTTTTATATAACCATTCTATCCTTCGGTTTCAAATATGGCATTCCTTCGGATGCGGATATCGTCTTTGATGTCCGGTTTTTGCCAAATCCTTATTATGTGGAGGGATTGCGTCAAAAAACGGGCAATGAGCCGGAGGTTCGAAATTACGTTATGAACTGTAAAGAAGCCGGTTCCTTCCTTGACAAGATTGAAGATCTGATCATTTTTCTTGTACCCCAGTATATAAAGGAAGGTAAGAACCAGCTTGTGATCGCCATGGGCTGTACCGGAGGCAAACATCGTTCAGTGACGATGACCAATGGCATATACGAACGTCTCAGTGAAAAAGGATACAGTGTGAAAGCCGAGCATCGGGATATTTCAAAAGATGCATTGAGGAATAAATAAATTTATGAGGTGAGAGTATGTCTTTTTCCAGCCGGGTAAAAGAAGAATTATCCTATCAGACAGGCAGTGCCATGCATTGCCGTATTGCGGAGATTGGGGCAATATTGAGCATGTGTGGAAAGATTTTTGTGGATGATAAGGGTGAATTTTCTGTAAAAATACATACAGAAAATCTTGCTGTCGCAAGAAAATACTTTACATTGGTGAAAAAAACATATAATATAGAATGTGATGTATGCGTCCGAAGTCATATTCATACCGGCAAAAGCCGTACATATACCATCGAGGTACGTGATGATTACACATCGAGAAAGATTTTGAGTGCAGTCAAGCTGATGAATGGTCAGGGAGAGATAGAGGAGGATTATCCCCTCATCCACCCGCTGATTTTTCAAAAGGCCTGCTGTAAACGGGCTTTTTTGAGAGGCGTGTTTTTATGCACCGGTTCCATCAGTGAACCTGAAAAAACCTATCATTTCGAGATCGTGTGTGCAACACCCGAACGGGCACAGCAGATATGTGATATGATGAAAACATTTAATATTGACGGCAAGTGGATCAACCGAAAAAAATACTATGTCGTTTATGTTAAGGAAGCATCGCAGATTGTTGATATGCTGAATGTTATGGAAGCTCATGTTTCTTTAATGGAACTTGAGAACATCCGTATACTGAAAGAGATGAGGAACTCTGTCAACCGGCGTGTTAATTGTGAAACCGCCAATATTTCCAAGACGGTGTCCGCTGCAGTGAAGCAGATTGAGGATATTACCTATATCCGGGATACGGAAGGTTTTGGAAATCTTAGTGAGGGACTGAGGGAGATTGCCCAGCTGCGGCTGGAGTATCCGGAGGCATCACTTGTTGAATTAGGCAGATTACTGCCAACTCCTGTGGGTAAGTCAGGGGTGAATCATCGCTTGCGTAAGTTGAGCATGTTAGCAGACGAATTAAGAATGAACAGAGATCAGAAAGGCTAGGGAGTTATGGTTTCAAAAAATATGACGGTCAATATCCCAAAAGGATTGGATGCACGTCCGGTAGCATTGCTGGTGCAGGTTGCAAGCCAGTATGAAAGCAGTATTTATGTGGAAGTTCAGGAAAAAAAGGTGAATGCGAAAAGTATCATGGGCATGATGAGCCTTGGTCTGGCTGAAGGCGAAATGATTACGATCATTGCCAACGGTCCGGATGAGGATGCTGCAGTCAGTGCGATTGATAAATATATATCAAAACAACAGTAAACGTTTTCTTAAAATCGAAGGTGTCATTGTAGGGGTGCCTTCGATTTTCTAAAATAAAAAGATATACAACTTTAGAATATAATATAAGGAGGAAAAGGGATGAAATCAAAGGAAATTAAAAAATTCAAGAAAATACTGGTAGCAAACCGCGGGGAAATTGCGATTCGTATTTTCCGCGCATGTACAGAACTTGGTATCGGTACAGTAGCAGTATTCTCAAAAGAAGACAAATATGCCATGTTCCGTACAAAGGCAGATGAAGCTTATTTGTTAAATCCTGAGAAAGGACCGGTTGATGCTTATCTGGATATCGATACGATCATCCGTATTGCAAAAGAACATCATGTGGATGCGATCCATCCAGGATACGGTTTCTTATCTGAGAATCCGGAATTTGCAGAAGCCTGCGTAAAGAGTGGTATTGAATTTATCGGACCAACAGCAGATATGATGAGAGCCATGGGAGATAAGATCTCTTCCAAAAAGATGGCGATGGAAGCAGAAGTTCCGACAATCCCTGGTATCGACCATGCGGTTACAGGATATGGAGAAGTTGAAAAGGCAGCTGAATTTATTGGTTACCCAATTATGCTGAAAGCTTCAAACGGCGGCGGCGGACGTGGTATGCGTATCGTTAATTCCCAGGATGAACTGGAAAAAGCTTACAGAGAAGCACGTGAAGAATCCAGAAAAGCTTTTGGTGATGAACAGATTTTCGTTGAGAAATATTTGAGAAGTCCAAAGCATATCGAGGTTCAGATTTTAGCAGATAAATACGGCAATGTAGTTCATCTTTATGACCGCGACTGTTCTGTACAGAGACGTCATCAGAAAGTTGTTGAATATGCACCTGCATTTACAATCCCGGAAGAAACACGTCAGATCATTTTTGAAAGTTCTCTGCGTCTTGTAAAACATGTTGGTTATCAAAATGCAGGAACACTGGAGTTCCTTGTGGATGCAGATAATAATCCATATTTCATCGAAATGAATCCACGTATTCAGGTAGAACATACAGTTTCAGAGATGGTTACAGGTATTGATATCGTTCAGTCCCAGATCATGATTGCAGAAGGCTATGATCTGCCATCCGAAGAAATCGGTATCCCATCCCAGGAATCTGTTCAGTTGAATGGCTATTCTATCCAGACACGTATCACAACTGAAGATCCGGTCAACAATTTCCTTCCGGATACAGGACGTATCAATGTATATCGTTCCGGTTCGGGTAATGGACTTCGTCTCGATGGTGGTCCGGCTTATTCCGGCGCAGAGATCTTACCGTACTATGACAGCTTGCTTGTAAAAGTTATTTCCTATGACCGTACATTTGCGGGCGCTATCCGCAAATCCATCCGTGCCTTGAAGGAAATGCGTATTCGTGGTGTGAAGACAAACATTCAGTTCCTGATCAATGTTCTGAACCATAAAACATTCCAGGAAGGCAAATGTTATACAACCTTTATTGAAGAAACACCAGAGTTATATAATCTTCAGATCGGTCAGGACCGTGCGACAAAGATTCTTGAATTTATTGGTGATAAGATCGTTAATCCTCAGAACGGAGAAAAACCATATCTTGATCCACACAAACCGGCGGAATATGACAAATCCAAAAAGATTTATGGTGCAAGAGATGAATTCGTTAAACTGGGTGCCGAAGGCTTTACTCAGAAGATTTTAAATGATAAACGTCTCTATGTCACAGATACAACCATGCGTGATGCACAGCAGTCTCTGTTTGCGACACGTATGCGTACAAGAGATATCATTGATGCAGCTCCGGCAGCCAATGCTTATCTTGCCAATGCTTTCTCAGCAGAATGCTGGGGCGGTGCAACTTACGATACAGCGTACCGTTTCCTTAAGGAGTCTCCATGGAGACGTTTGGCTACATTGCGTAAATTAATGCCAAATACATTGCTCCAGATGCTGATCCGAGCATCCAACGCGGTTGGTTACAGCAACTATCCGGACAATGTGGTTAAAGAATTTATCCATATCAGTGCAGGCAGAGGTAT
>JAXJRF010000061.1:0-2791 GCA_036310765.1 Frisingicoccus sp. | reverse complement strand
TATCCAATAAAAAGGATGAAAGATTCGTGTAGCTGTTAAAGCAATGCTGCATCCGGTTGGCCAGTTCTTCATTCATATCTGTGTATCGACATAAATCAGTGCATGAATGCATGAAAGAAGCGGCAAACATGGATGAAAAATCGTTCAGAGATACGGGAAGAAGAGCATTATAATTGTCCTGTATGATCGTCAGACTTTCCTTTGGCAGGCCTGGGACGGAGGAGGTTGGCGTCTCGGAAGAGAGAACTTGTCTCAGTGCGGAAGCGGAAGCCAACGGGTGACTGCCGTCCGGATCATGATAGCCGGCACCTTTCCGCTGGATCAGTACCGGTTGAATCGATGAACGACTTTTTTTGAGAGCAGTCATATATTCCAATGCCAGTATATTATTGGGCTGAAATAAAATATCTGAATCCGGGATCAGGGTTTTCAGTGCGGATGCCCTGGCGGCTGGGTAGGACAGACCCTGTTTTAAATTTGAAGATAAAACATCCTTAAAGAGGGGCGGCTCACTGAGCAAAATATCAGCGGCCTGGGATAACTTGTGCTTGTGTTCATCCAAATTGCTGTCGATCTCACATCCAAAGCAGAGCTCATCCACGCAATTCAGAGCATTAAGATGGGAAATGGCACCTTCAGCAAAGATGGAGGCACTGCCGGTGGCATAGTAGGCAGGCAATTCCAGAACAAGATCTGCCCCACCCAAGAGTGCCATGCGGGTGCGCAGATGTTTCGGAGCCCATGCCGGTTCGCCACGCTGGGTAAAATCGCCGCTCATGATGACAATCACATAGTCGAGCTCTGAAGTTTTACGAAAATATTCAATTTGATATTGGTGTCCATTGTGAAATGGGTTGTATTCTGCGATGATCGCCCCTGTTTTCATGGCTGTCTCCCTGTGCTTTTTTATTAGTATTATATCGTTTTTTGGCAAAATAAAAAGCTCTATTTGCAAAAATGCTTAAAAAAAAATACATAAATTATCGATAATGGACGATGAAATTACTTGTTTTGCACAAATAATAGGTATATAATATTCGATGAAAGTTAAATTTTCATAATATAGAAAGGGGTATTCATCATGGGATTTATTGATGGTATTAAAGAACGTGCGAAAGCAGATAAAAAAACGATTGTACTTCCAGAGTCTTATGACATGCGTGTCATTGAAGCAGCAAGCAAGATTGAACAGGAAAAACTGGCAAATGTTATTTTGATCGGTGATCCAGAAGATATTGCTAAAAATGGTGCTGGTTACGATTTAACAGGAGTTCAGATCGTAAATCCTGAAACATTTCCACAGTTAGACGATTTTATTGTACATTTCTACGAATTACGTAAGAGAAAAGGTATGACATTAAATGATGCAAGACGTATCCTTACATCCAACTTCTTATTCTTTGGTTGTATGATGGTTAAAATGGGCCTTGCAGACGGTATGGTTGGTGGATGTACAACACCTACAGCAAACCTTCTTCGTCCATCTCTTCAGATTTTGAAGACAGCTCCAGACAGCAAACTTGTTTCCGCATTCTTCGTATTGGATGTACCAAACTGCGAATACGGTGCTGATGGTGTATTTATCTTCTCCGATGCTGGTCTGAACCAGAACCCAACATCTGAAGAACTTGCTCATATCGCTTACGATTCTGCAAAAACATTCTCAACACTTGTTGGTAAAAAACCAATCACAGCTATGCTTTCCCATTCCACAATGGGTTCCGCAAGCCACCCAGATGTAGATAAAGTAAGAATCGGTGTTGAACTTGCACACGAATATTATCCAGACCTTCTTGTTGATGGTGAATTACAGCTTGACGCTGCAATCGTTCCTGAAGTTGGACAGCAGAAAGCTCCAGGCAACGAAATTGCCGGACATGCAAACGTATTGATCTTCCCTGACCTTGATGCAGGTAACATTGGTTACAAACTTGTTCAGAGACTTGCAAAAGCAGAAGCTTACGGTCCAATCACACAGGGTCTTGCTGGTCCTGTTAATGACCTGTCTCGTGGTTGTTCTGCAGACGACATCGTTGGTGTTGTTGCTATTACAGCTGTACAGGCTCAGATGGAAAAATAATTATATGAATGAATGGGGCCGGCATTTTGCCGGTCCTTTTGTCTGCATTTGAAGATACCGCCATTCAAAATACATTTCTTTCGAACAAATATGGTGTCAAGTGAAAATACTTTACAATAGTTAAAAATAATTATTGACAAAAGATTCTTGGATATGTATAATTAGTGAGGTATGGAGTTAGGAGACGTCTATGTTAATTAATATTTCAGAGCTTATTTCTACACCATTAAAAACGGAAACTTTTAAAGTACCTGTAGATATGGAAGTTTATGAGTTGAACGGTGATCAATTTCCGTTTCTTGAAAAGAGTGAACTTGTTTTGACCGTATCGAATATGGGAAACCGTAAAGTCCACCTGGAAGGACATCTGGAGTGTACATTGGGTATATCATGTAACCGATGCCTGAAGGAAGTGGCAGTTCCGTTTCATATTGATATGGACGAGGAAGTGGATTTATCCCCTGATCGTCAGGACGATATGGCGGATGACAGCTATGTGGAGGAGAGCTGCATTAATACAGACGCTCTGATCAATCATGAAATTTTAATTCTTTTTCCTATGAAAACATTATGTCGTGATAATTGCAAAGGCATATGTTTTAAATGTGGAAAGGATTTAAACAAAGGTGAGTGTGGTTGTGACAGGGCTTCGCTAGACCCTCGAATGGCTG
Organism: Frisingicoccus sp.; assembly: GCA_036310765.1. Taxonomy (GTDB): domain Bacteria; phylum Bacillota; class Clostridia; order Lachnospirales; family Lachnospiraceae; genus Frisingicoccus. The sequence continues at coordinate 40 of JAXJRF010000061.1, read as the reverse complement.
CCATTCAGGATATTTTTAAGAATTTTAAGGAGGTGTAATC
>JAXJRF010000060.1:0-1796 GCA_036310765.1 Frisingicoccus sp. | reverse complement strand
GTTATAGTCATTGCACTGACAGCACAGAAAACCGGTGCCTCCAGAACGACCGTTGTCCTTGGGGGTGTGGCAGTCAACAGCTTTTTAAATGCTGCTTCAGAGGCCATACGCACCTTATATCCGGATGTGGGAGTGATCAGTGCAGATTTTCGTGTGGGTGGATTTTCCGCTGTGACCAGTGCAAGAGTTTTTCCGGCAGGCGTTCTGATTATTATTGGTCTGGCAATTGTTCTGACACTTTGCAATGAACTTGATCTCTTGTCTTTGGGCGAAGAGGCGGCTCAGGGGCTTGGCCTTTCTGTGAAAAGGATGCGGACCGTATTCTTTCTGCTGGCAGCACTTTTAGCCGGTGCCAGTGTTAGTTTCGCAGGTTTGCTTGGATTCGTTGGTCTTATTGTTCCTCATATTGGAAGGAGACTGGTCGGTGGAGAAAGCAGATATCTGATTCCTTTTTGCGCATTGGGAGGTGCATCTTTTGTGACGCTGTGTGATCTGGTCGGAAGACTTTTATTCCAGCCTTATGAAATTTCTGCCGGTATTTTAATGGCTTTTATCGGGGGACCATTTTTCCTTTTCTTACTGTTAAATAGTAAAGGAGGGCACAGGCGTGATTGAGATCAAAAATGTATGTGTTGGGTATCAGGATACAGAAGTATTGCATGATGTCAGTCTTTCTTTTGAACCGGGAAAGGTGACCGTATTGCTCGGACCAAATGGCTCCGGAAAAAGTACCCTGTTAAAGTCTGTCATCCGGCTGATCTCGCATACGTCCGGTGAGATTTTGCTGGACGGTCAGCGGATTGAAGAGCTGAATGCAGTGTCTATTGCAAAAAAAGTGTCCTATATTCCTCAGAGCAGAAAAACACCGGATATCAGTGTTCTTCGGATGGTTCTTCATGGAAGATTTGCTTATCTGAAATATCCGAGACGGTATCGGCCGGAAGATTTTGAGATGGGCAGAAAGGCTTTACAGTGGGTTGGAATAGAGGATCTGGCCGAGAAAAATGTGGCCAAGCTGTCGGGAGGAACACAGCAGAAAGTGTATATTGCCATGGCTTTGGCACAGGATACACCCACGATATTGATGGATGAACCGACCGTTTATCTGGACATTTCCCATCAGCTTAGGATGATGAAGATGGCAAGAAAGCTGGCAGATCAGGGCAAAGCCGTTGTGATGGTACTCCATGATCTTGCCCAGGCCTTTCAGACGGCAGATCGGGTGGCAGTCATGTCAGACGGCAGGATTGTGGCCTGTGGGGAACCGGAAGAAGTGTTTCAGAGTGGGATTATTAACGAGGTGTTCGGGGTGACTTTTGAGCGTATTTATGCGAAAAACGGATGGAAATATTTTTGTGAATAAATTCAAATATAGGTATCGTTTTTGGCTGTAAATATGGTACAATAAATACAAAATATACGTAATGTTCATGTGGGGGTGGCTGTTATGGTAAAAGAGAAGATTCGTGTTAAAAATCCGATTGGTGTACATTTAAGACCGGCCGGTGATATTGCGGAGGCGGCGATTAAGTTTAAAAAATGTGAAGTGTATCTTTCAAGCGGCGGACGTACAGTAAGCGGCAAGAGTTTACTCAGCATATTAAGTCTTGGTATCAAACAGAATTCAGAATTTGAAATTATCTGTGATGGTGAAGATGAAGAAGAAGTTTTAAAGGCTATTGTGGCAGTTTTAGATCCGGATTTATAAAATGAATAGCAAAAAAAAGGAACCGATGTTTGATGTTCAATCAATCCAATCGGTTCTTTTTATTTTTAATGAGTTTATTATTGACTAT
>JAXJRF010000059.1:0-3859 GCA_036310765.1 Frisingicoccus sp. | reverse complement strand
TCTTATTTATATAGTTGTTCTCACAGCCAATCTGATCACCGGAATTTTAATCACTCTCCGTAACCATTATTTTTCATCTTGCAGGCCAAAACTCCCGATTTCTTCTATTTATATAGCATCCACGTCCACCATCAGTGAAATCATTGACGACACCTTTCATATTTTGATCAATATATCCGGTTACATTCTCATATTTTCAGTGGCCGCATCCTTTATCCAGGCGATGACCTTCATCCCAGATGCATTCCAGGGAATTCTTGCCGGTTTTCTTGAAATGACTTCCGGTATCCAGCTGCTATCCTCCAGCTCAATAAACACACCGACGAAATTGATTGGAATCACAGGCATCACCTGTTTTGGCGGTCTGTCCGTTATCGCCCAGACCCAAAGTATGATGAATTCTCCTTTTCTCTCGATAAAAAAATACATGACAGAAAAAGCCGCAGCGAGTGCCATAGCAATGTCTGTCATGTATTGTATACTTCGTTTTATTCGGATTTAAAATAATAAATTAGTCGATGTCGTCATAGTCGAAATCGTCGTCATCCTCATATGCATCATCATCGTCAACTTCTGTTTCTTCATCATATTCTTCAGAATCATAAAGATCATCATCAACAGAAGAATCCTCGGACATGGCATATACTGGAGGTACTTCTGAAGCTGTCGGCTGACTTAACTGACTTGCCAATGCGTCCTGATTTTCTTTAAGAACTGCAAGGCTGGAAGACAAACCAGTGATCAATCCCTGAGAATGTTCGCGGGAAATAGCTAACGCATTGCTTACAATATCCTCAAGATTGTCAACCAACTGTTTTGTATAATCCAATGCATTCATACGAATTTCTTCGGCATTGGCGTTCGCTTCGTTAATTGTTGCTTCTGCCTGAGCCTGAGCTGCATTGAGAACTTCTTCTGCACGCTCGTAAGCTTTCAGCATGATCTGATGCTCTTCCACAAGCTGATTTGTGTAGGCTGTTGTTTCTTCAAGCATACGCTCTGCCTGAGCCTGGGCATCTGCGATAATCTTGTCTTTATTTGCAATGATCTTCTGATATCTTTTGATCTCATCCGGTGTTTTTAATCTTAATTCGGTTAACAATTCAAATAATTCGTCCTTAGGAACGATGATCTTTGACTGTGAAAATGGCTGTGGTTTACAGCTTTCTACAAATTCTTCAATTTCATCAATTAACTGCTCGATTCTACTCATTTATTATTCTCCTTTTACGGTGTATTTTGACCTGACTTTTTCAATAATACATGGTGGAGCAAAACGTTCTAAAGCTCCGCCATATCTGGCTATTTCTTTTAAAATTGTGGAGCTCAAATACGAATACTCCTCACTTGTTACAAGGAACATCGTATCGACTTTTGGATTTACAATTCGATTCGTTTGTGCCATCTGGAGTTCATATTCAAAATCTGTCACCGCACGAAGTCCACGCACGATAATATGAGCATTCATTGCATCCGCAAAATCAATCGTAAGCCCCTCGAAGGAAGTAACAGTTACATTCGGAATATCCGCTGTGACTTCTTTTAACATTTTAACACGTTCCTCTACAGAAAACAATGGACTTTTTGCACTGTTTTTCAACACTGCAACGATCAATTCATCTACCATATTGGATGCTCTTCCAATGACATCCAGATGTCCATAAGTTACCGGATCAAAGCTTCCGGTATAAATTGCTCTTTTCATTTTTGTATCCTCGGTTATATTATTTTATTCTCAGGAAAATATGTTTGTTTGTCTTATAGGCTTTCTCACGTACAATGTTATAGCCATAACTTTCTATGTATGAAAAATCTGTTTCAAGGCTTGCCTCCACAACGATCAATGTATCTTTGTGGATCAGCGATGAAGAAGACAAGCGTTCCAATACCTTTTTTTCATGAAAGCAGTTATATGGTGGATCCATGAAAACGATATCAAAACATTTTCCTTCACTTTCCAAAATCTGCAATGCAGTATAAACATCTTTTTCGATCACTACCGCGTGTTCAGAAAGCTTTGTACACTTCAGATTATCCCGGATGCACGAAACTGCCTGTCGATTATTCTCAACAAAAACAGCCATCTCGCATCCTCTGCTTAAAGCTTCGATGCCGATGGCGCCACTTCCGCTGAACAAATCTAAAAAGTGAGTACGATATAGCTCCGGTTGAAGTATATTGAAGAGTGTTTCTTTAATCCGATCCGTTGTAGGTCTTGTATCCATCCCCGGAATTGTTTTTAATTGTATACGCCGGGCTTTTCCCGCAATGACTCGCATAATTCCCCATCCTTTATACTTAACTGTTTATAATTTTAGTATTTTTCTATCATTTGTCAAGTGAAACACCGACATTTTTGTTTTTTTCCTTATGAAAATGGCAGCAAAGCCTCTTTTAGATTAAAAACAGGAAAGTGGCCGTATCCCAACGACCACTTATCCCCCTTCAATCCTACTGGCGGTCTGCCATCTCCGCTTCCTGTCTGCGGATCATCTGGCGAACCATTTCTCCGCCGACAGAACCGTTTTCCCGGGAAGTCAGATCCCCATTATAGCCATGTTTTAAAGGAACGCCCATTTCGTTGGCAACCTCAAATTTAAATCGGTCCAGTGCATCTTTTGCCTGTGGTACTTCAGGAGTATTCGAACTTCTTCTGCTCATAGCAAATTCCTCCGTTTCAAATTTCAGTTCATTGGTTTCCTTTGTAGCTACAAGCATATTATATGTGATTCTTTTAGAAATACACTGGAAGTTTTTACAGCACAATATCTTTTGCCGACATTTGCATATAACGATCCATACGACGCAAAAGATTGTCCGGAAGATCATTCACATATTTTTTCGCACATTCCCCGGCCATTTTCAACAAATCGGTATCCTCGTACAAATCGGCAATGTGAAAATCCATCAGTCCACTCTGCCGGATTCCGAACATATCTCCCGGGCCTCTCAACTTCAAATCCTCACTGGCGATATAAAAACCGTCATTGGATTTCACCAGAATTTCCAAGCGTTCCTTCGCCGATTGACTTTTGCCCGACTGAACAAAAATGCAATATGACTGGGCATCACCGCGTCCAACACGTCCCCGCAGCTGATGGAGCTGGGCCAATCCGAACCGCTCGGCATTTTCAACCATCATAACCGTTGCATTCGGCACATTAATTCCAACCTCAATAACAGTTGTTGATACAAGCACATCAATCTCACCTTTATGAAACCGGTCCATAATCTCTTCTTTTTGCACGCCCGACATTTTACCATGGAGATAATCCACCTGTATCGAATCCGGTAATATTTTTCGGATTTTTTCCGTATATTCCAGAACATTTTCCAGTTCCATAAATTCACTTTCTTCTACCATCGGACAGATAATATAGACCTGATGACCGGCTCCGACCTGATTTTCTATAAAACGATAGGCTGCCGGCCGGTACCCTGTATCCACGACACAGTTTTTGATCGGCTTTCGTTTGGCCGGCAACTCATCGATCACCGAAATATCCAGATCACCATAAAGAATGATAGCCAGCGTGCGCGGGATTGGTGTGGCACTCATAACAAGCACATGAGGGAGATTGCCCTTATCCAGAAGCCACTCTCTCTGATTTACCCCAAACCTGTGCTGCTCATCCGTAATCACCATTCCAAGATTATCAAAACGGACTTTTTCCTGGATGACCGCATGAGTTCCGATCAGAATATCGATTTCATGATTCTCCAATGCCGCATAAATCTGTTTTTTCTCTCTCACTTTCATCGAACCGGTCAGAAGTCCGCATCGGATCTGTATACCGCTGATTTCGTAAAAATGCTCAAAATCTTTAGTAAAACTGTCATAATGCTGTTTTGCCAACAC
>JAXJRF010000058.1:0-4126 GCA_036310765.1 Frisingicoccus sp. | reverse complement strand
GTAGAAGACTGTGTGAACCGGGTAGGTGTTGACCTGAATACAGCATCTGCCTCCCTTTTAGAGTATATCTCAGGAGTGAATAAGACGATTGCTAAAAACATTGTTTCCTATCGTGAGGCAAATGGCCGGTTTAAAAATCGCCGTCAGCTTCTTAAGGTTCCAAAACTTGGACCAAAGGCTTATGAACAGTGTGCCGGATTTATGCGTATTTCCGGTGGTGATAATCCGCTGGATCAAACAAGTGTGCATCCAGAGTCTTACGATGCGGCAGAGCAGCTTTTGGAGCGTCTTGGATATACGACAAAGGATATTCTGGATGGTAAATTATTCGGTTTAAGCCGACAGATTGGGGACTATAACCGTATGAGCGAGGCAATTGGCGTTGGAGAAATTACATTGCGTGATATCGTCAAAGAACTTGAGAAACCAGGAAGAGATCCGCGTGATGAAATGCCTCGCCCAATTCTGCGTACAGACGTCCTTGAAATGAAGGATCTGAAGGAAGGGATGATCTTAAAGGGTACAGTTCGAAATGTCATTGATTTTGGCGCATTTGTGGATATTGGCGTGCATCAGGACGGCCTTGTCCATATTTCCCAGATGACAGATAAAAAATTTATCCGTCATCCAATGGAAATTGTCAGTGTGGGGGATGTGATTGATGTGAAGGTCATGAGTGTCGATATGAAGAAAAAGCGTATACAGCTGACAATGAAATTATAAATAGGGCCAGTCCTTTGGGATATGGTCAAACCGGTGAAAAAATACTTCAATTTTAAATAAGTATGTGATAAACTATGAACAGGCTGGCGTGAGATAAACTTGGGCCAGCCTTTAACGTATTGAAAATAATGTTTAGAATTTGTAAAAAAGGTAGGATCGAATGATAGTAGAAACTTTTTCGGCGGATGAGACGTACGAATATGGACGAAAGATGGGCAGTGAAGCCCAGCCTGGGGATGTATATTGTCTGACAGGTGATCTTGGTGTTGGCAAAACGGTATTTACTCAGGGCTTTGCAGCAGGCCTCGGCGTTGAGGAACCTGTGAGCAGTCCGACATTTACGATTGTTCAGGAATATGAGGGAGAAAAGATGCCATTTTACCACTTCGATGTGTATCGTATTGGCGATGTGGAAGAGATGGATGAGATCGGATTTGAAGATTATGTTTATGGCGATGGTGTCTGTCTTATCGAGTGGGCAAATCTGATCCGGGAGATATTGCCGGAAGATTTTGTAGGCATTTTAATTGAAAAGGATATGGAAAAAGGGTTCGACTATCGGAGAATCACGCTGGAAAAAGGAGGCGTTTTATAATGCTTTTATTAGCCATTGAAAGTTCGGGCCTTGTCGCATCGATCGCACTGATGACAGAGGATAAACTGATTGGAGAATATACAACAAATTTTAAAAAGACCCATTCACAGACGCTTCTGCCGATGATGGACGAGGTTGTGAAGATGACAGGGCTTTGTCTGGATGATGTGGATGCCATTGTTATATCTGGAGGTCCGGGATCATTTACAGGGCTTCGTATTGGTGCAGCCACAGCCAAGGGACTTGGACTGGCTTTGAATAAACCACTGGTCAATGTGCCGACGGTAGATGCGTTGGCCTTTAATCTGTATGGCACAGATCAGATCATTTGTCCGATCATGGATGCCAGAAGACAGCAGGTTTATACAGGTTTATATACATTTGAGAGGGATGATTTCAAGGTGCTTTGTCCGCAGAAAGCGGTTGGCATTGATGAAATTGTCAAAGAAATTAACGAGATGGGAAAATCTGTCATTTTCTTAGGTGACGGCGTTCCTGTACACAAAGAATTTATTAAGGCGAATATCGAAGTGCCATGTAATTTTGCACCGCCTCATTTGAATGCCCAGAGGGCTGGGGCGTTGGCGGCTCTTGGAAAGCGTTATTTTGAAGAGGGCATACTGGAAACGGCAGATGAACATGTGCCGGAATATTTGCGATTATCTCAGGCAGAAAGAGAATTGATGGAACGCAAAAAACGGGAGGCTGGAGAATGATCATCCGACCAATGAAACCGGAGGATATGACCAGCGTCCTGCCGATTGAAAAAGCTTGTTTTACGGATCCATGGAGTGAAGATGGATTTATGGATTCTATGAAAGAAACGTCCGCACATCTGATCGTGATCGAGGATGAACCGTTGGGGATTGTCGGCTATGCGTGTTTGTATCAGGCGGCAGATGAAGGTGAGATTGTTAATGTTGCCATTCATCCTTCCTATCGGCAGAAGGGGTATGGAGCCAGGCTTGTACAGGCATTGCTTCAATTGGGCAGAGAGCTTGGTGCGGAACGATTTTTTCTGGAGGTGCGCAAAGGCAATAATGCAGGGCGTGCATTATATACCAGCCTGGGATTTACAGAGTGCGGCGTACGCAAAGGCTTTTACGATAATCCGAAGGAAGATGCTGTGCTTATGATGTGGGAGTAAACAGAGGTTTCCCAATAATCTCCTATATATTTGGAGATGCTGTGTTTTGTATAATGAGATCGAAACTTGATGTAGATGTATACAAAGGAGTAGATTATGGAAAAAAACAAAAAGATTTGTCATTGCTGCGGACATGAAATTAAACAGGAAGATTATTTGTATATAGAAAAAGACTGGGGATACTTTTCGAATGGAAAGGATGGTCAGAAACACCGTTTTATTTTGTGTGAATCCTGTTATGATGAATGGATTAAGAAATTTAAATATGCTCCGGAGATTTCAGATATTACGGAGCTTGTATAGTTTTATTTGAATAAAGAGGGAAAAACATGTTGGATTTGTGTTTATTGGGAACAGGTGGTATGATGCCGCTGCCATATCGTTGGCTGACATCTTTGATGCTCCGATATAATGGGAGCAGTCTTTTGGTTGACTGCGGTGAGGGAACTCAGATTACCATTCGGGAAAAAGGATGGAGCTTTCGGCCATTAGATATCATTTGTATAACCCATTTTCATGGTGACCATATCAGTGGTCTTCCGGGAATTTTGCTTGCCATGGCGAATTCGGATCGTACAGAGCCATTATTGATGATTGGCCCGAAGGGGCTGACCCGAGTTGTCAATTCGCTTCGTGTCATTGCACCGGAGCTTCCTTTTAAGATTGAATTTATTGAGCTGACAGAACCAGAGCAGCATATCGAAGCCCATGGGTATCATATTGATGCGTTTAAGGTGAATCATAAAATTACCTGCTACGGATACAGTATTTCCATTCCGAGAGCGGGACTTTTTGATGTGGAAAAGGCAAAAGCGAATGACGTTCCGTTAAAATATTGGAGTCGTTTGCAGAAGGGTGAGATCATTGAGGAAGAGGGACGTGTGTTTGAGCCGGAGCTGGTACTTGGACCAACCCGTAAAGGCATTAAGATCACCTATACGACGGATACAAGACCGACAGATTCGATCCGCCGGAATGCGAAGGATTCGGATCTTTTTATTTGTGAAGGTATGTATGGGGAACGTGGCGACATTAACAATGCGGTTAAATATAAACATATGACCTTTGAAGAGGCGGCAGGACTGGCGAGGGATGCTGAAGTAAAAGAATTATGGCTGACCCATTATAGTCCAGCAATCAATCATCCGGAAATTTTTATGGATGATGTGAAAAAAATTTTCCCAAATGCCCATGCTGCAAAGGATCGGCGTTCGATGGAATTGAATTTTGAAGAATAGAGGGAAAAGTATGGAAAAAGATATTTATATTCTGGCGATTGAATCTTCCTGTGACGAAACGGCAGCAGCAGTTGTAAAAAACGGCAGGGAAGTTTTGTCCAATGTTATATCCTCCCAGATTGAATTGCATAAACTTTTTGGCGGTGTCGTACCTGAGATCGCTTCGAGAAAACATATTGAAAAGATTAATCCGGTGATCCGAGAGGCACTGGACGATGCAGGCATGACATTGGATGATATGGATGCCATCGGTGTCACATATGGTCCGGGACTTGTCGGTGCATTGCTTGTTGGTGTGGCAGAAGCGAAAGCGATCAGCTATGCCAAAAATATCCCTTTGGTTGGCGTACACCATATCGAAGGACATATTTCTGCAAATTATATTGAAAATAAAGATCTGGAGCCGCCTTTTCTTGGTATGGT
>JAXJRF010000057.1:0-7686 GCA_036310765.1 Frisingicoccus sp. | reverse complement strand
TTTCTCCTCCCTGTATCATAAAAACAGGGTTGCCAAAAACATTCTGTTTTACGACATCCCCGTTTATATTTTTTATAAATTTATGTTTCTTTTTTGTATACCTCCATCGTGATCTTATCGTGGGAGGAACCTTCAAATTCCTCTGTATAAGCCAGTTTCCACACAGGGTCTTTAAAGTCTAGATCAATGAAAAAATCACCCGGATATCTTCGATTCCAACGGAATAGAAAAATCCCCTCAATCTTATCCATATACGATTGAACATGATTGTCTTCGACGAAACAATAGTCTCCCTTGCCGGCCTGGGAAAGGAAATCATCATCAACCCAAATATCCCCGTCTGCTGCCAGAGGCTCAAACAATGCATAGGAATATTTATTCATCCATAAAAGATGTCCCTTCGTGATTGAGAGAATCTTTTCATTCATGATTCTGTCGCGGCTCTGTCTGCGATGATTAAACAACATACCTCCGCCATCATCAACTGCAGTGATAATATACATATACGCCTCCCCTTTCCTAATGTATATTATACACTTTCTTTGTTGTCATAGCTATCTAAAAAATGATGTTTTTCGCCATTTTTCTTATATGCGATGATCGTGTCCAGAGACACATTTTCCACACTCTTGAAAATATGACTTTCCACATACGGATTATTCTTTTTCAATTCTGCGATCAGCAGTTTTGTTTCCATTCGCTTTGATACGGTCCGACCGTCTGGTTCGCAGGTCGAACAGGTGTCTGTAAAATGGCAGGCACATTGGATAAAGTTCAGTTCATTGTCATCACGCCAACGCTTAATATCGTCTTCTCTTATGAGATACATCGGGCGGATCAATTCCATTCCTGAAAAGTTCGTACTGTGGAGCTTTGGCATCATCGTCTGGATCTGTCCGCTGTGGAGCATGCCCATAAGAATGGTCTCAATGACATCGTCATAGTGATGACCCAAAGCGATTTTATTGCATCCAAGCTCCTGTGCCTTCGAATACAGATATCCGCGACGCATTCTGGCACATAGATAACAAGGCGACTTTTCTTCCTGATAGACAATATCAAAAATATTTGTCTCAAACATGGTAATCGGGATGCCGAGAAGTTTAGCGTTATGCTCGATCACCTTGCGGTTTTCTTCATTGTATCCTGGATTCATTACAAGAAATACCAGGTCAAACTGACACTGTCTGTGCCGCTGCAATTCCTGAAAAAGTTTTGCCATCAGCATGGAGTCTTTGCCACCAGATATACAGACAGCGATTTTGTCGCCTTCTTTCACAAGTTCATATTTCTTGACTGCCCTTGCAAAAGGGGAAAAGAGACGTTTTTTCCAGGTTTTACGCAGCCCCTCCTCAATCTCTTTCTGTTTGTCCGTATTCTTCTCCTGCTCCATCTGGTTCATAAGCCAGCCCATGTAACCGCCTTTCAAGCTATATGCCATCACACCAAGCTCCCGCAGCTCCTCCGCAGCTTCCATGCTGAGAAGACCTCTGGTACAATAGATGACTACACCTTTTTCCTGTGCCCATTCCTCTGCGTGAGAAGACAATTCTTCCTGTGATATGGCAATCGCTCCCGGAATCATGCCATAAGCTATATTTCCCGCATTTCGAATGTCGATCAACGGACATCCTTCCTGTATTTTATTCTCTAATTCCTCTGTGGATATTTCCCATTCAAATGACATTATCTATATTACTCCAATCTCCAGTCAATTTTTGTAAGATTGTAGCATTATTTGCCTACTGTGTCAATGGGTTTATATCGGACAACAGAATACTTTTTATCCTCAAAAATCCAGATTCATTCTAACCTCGTCGAGCTCTACATCTTCTGTAATGAGTCCCTGTGCCTTCATCCAGTCAATATTCTCCTGCCAGCAGGAATCCGACTGGGATAAGAAAGGAGCATCTTTTGTTTCCATCATCGGTAATAATGTTGCCATGCTTTTTTGTTCAACTGATTTTGATAATGGGAAGTTTTCCTCATTCTGATTGTCGAGAAGAATCTGCAGTGATCCATCCGGATCGGCCTTCATATCTTCAAAACCTCGTGCCGATGCACGCAAAAATGCGGCTAATGTCTCCGAATCTTTTTCAATCATCTCATCATTTGTCAAAAATATGCCTTCGTAATAGGTTGGAACGCCGTATTCATCCAGATCAAACCAATTCACTGAAAATCCTTCTTCTTCCATCTGTGGTACTTCATGGTTCACCAGACAGCCGATGGTCGCATCTACATTTCCTGTTGTCATCGAGCTCATCAGATCAAAGCCCACATCGATCATCGTAACATCACTGTAATCTGCCCCAACATTTTCCATAATACTGCGGACAAGGGCCTCGGATAATTCGGTTCCCGCATAGCCGATGGTTTTACCAACCAGATCTTCCGGTGTTTGAATGCCTTTCTCTTCCAGTGAAAGCACGATATTTAACGGACCCTGAACAACGGCTCCTATGGATTTTACAGGTACATTCTGTTCTGCTCTCGCCTGAATGACATCCTGCTGATAATAAAGACCGATTTGTGCCTGACCTGCTGCAACAAGGGAAATCGCATCATTGGCATTTGTCGGAAACTGAATATTCACATCCAGACCTTCTTCCTCATAATAGCCTTTTTCGATCGCCACATACAAAAATGTATGCAGTGCATTTGGATACCAGTCAAGAACAACATTGATCGTTTTCAATTCTTCTTCATTCTGAGCTTTTTCGGTATTTGCTCCGCAGCCAGTCAGCAGCAGAACACCGGATAAAATTATTGCTAAAATCTTTTTCATAATTACACCTCTTCTTATACTTCTCCACGCCAACGTACAACTTTCTTTTCCAGCATTGTAATGGCAAATACCGCAAGCATTGCGACTGCAGAAAGCAGAACGATTGGTGCAAATACCCCAGCACCATCCAATTGGGTCATCATTCTTCTTGAAAAATAACCAAGTCCGCTCTGTGCACCAAGCCATTCGCCAATGGCTGCTCCAATAATGCTCATAGGAATGGCCATTTTGACAGCCGAAAAGAAATAAGGCAATGTACATGGAACTTTAATTTTAAAAAATAAATCCCGTTTCGTTGCTCCATAAGTCATGAGCAATTCCGTCATCTCTACTTTCGCCGATTTCAGGCCATCATAGACCGTAATTGTAATCGGGAAAAAGGTGATCAGCACTGTCACGAGTACTTTACTCCAGATTCCATAACCGAACCAGAGAACAAACAATGGTGCGATCGCTGTTGTAGGAATCGTTTGGGATGCTACGACGATCGGATATAAGGCCTTCTGACAAAATGGACGTGCATCCATAAGTATGGCAAGACCAAGTCCCAAAATAAGAGAGATCAAAAGCCCCACAGCCGTTACAAGCATTGTCGCCGGAAGATGTACGGTCAATAAAGCCACTCTCAACTCCCAAAGTTTTTTTATGATCTGGACAGGTGTCGGTAAGATATATGCTGCATTGACCTCCATCGCACCCAACTGCCATAACATTAATAATATAAACAGGAAGATCATGGAAGGAAAATTATGTTTGCATGCTTTTCTCATAATGCCACCTGCTTTCTCAGTGTCTGAATCAGTTCTTCTTTCAGATCAACAATCTCAGGGCGTGTCAGATCCTTTCTTGTCCGTTTTTCTCCCAAAGGAACCGGAATTTCTTTCAATGTCCGGATCGGTGTGGATTCGACAACTAAAATACTGGAAGAAAGGAAAATGGCTTCTTCCACATCATGGGTAATAAACAATATGGTTTTTTTATGGGTCTGCCACTGCTCCAGCAACCATTCCTGCATAGAAATACGCGTCAGGAAATCCAAGGCAGAAAAGGGTTCGTCCAGCAATAGTAAGTCACTGCCCGTCAGCATGGTTCGTGCAAATGCTGCCCGCTGCCGCATACCTCCGGAAAGCTCGTCGGGGCGTTTTCCGTAACACCCATCTAATCCAACTTCCTTCAGTGCTTTCATGACCTGTTCCTGCTGCTCTTTTTTTGAATATTTTCTTTGAATTTCCAAAGGCAATGCCAGATTTTCTCCGATGGTCCGCCATGGAAATAACAAATCTTTCTGTGGCATATAACCGCAATTGCCTTTCTTTTCCTCAATCGGCAGATCATTTATCAGGATTCTGCCGGATTTTTGTTTTAATAAGCCATTGGTGATACGAAAAATCGTACTTTTCCCACATCCACTGACGCCGAGCACGCAGTGAAAAGCTCCTTTTTCAACAGAAAATGACAGTTGATCGATAATGTCAAAATCCTCGCCCGGATATTGATAGGATACATTTTGAAATTCCAACATCATACACGCATTTCCCATGACATATCCCAGAAACTCAGTTCATAACGGCTGCAATGAACAAAGATCTCAGTGAGATATGCCAACTCCTCTTCTGTCACATCAGCGGCAAGCTGATCCATCAGCTCAATTAATGCCTGATTGGTGTTTGCATATTCTTCCGATGCGTAGCCACAGATCCACTCGCCATAAAATGGATGTTCGGCTGCTCCTGGACGTTTTGCCAAAGTCTGACCGATTTCGGCATAACTCCAGGAACAGGCAAGAATCGCTGCAACAATTTCTCTTGGCCCGCCGCTGTGTGCGACATTTAACATATAGTTTGTATAAGAAAGGTTATCTAACGACGGTTTCACATCAAATACCTGCTCTTCCCTAATTCCGAGCCGTTCCATGTAAGAACGATGTATCTTCATTTCACCGTCAAGAATACTGTCTACATTTTTTGCGAAAATTTTCATTAACTCCGGATGACGTGCTTTCACAACGCCAAGCGCAAACACTTTTGCGTAGTCAAAAAGGTATAAATAGTCTTGGAGCATAAAATGCTGAAATTTTTCAATCGAAAGTGTTCCGTCACCAATCCCGGTGACAAATGGATGGGTCAGACATGCCTCCCAGATAGGATGTGCTGCCTGATAGAGATGCTCTGATACGGACAATCCCATGACTTACACCTCCTCAATAAATTCGCTCTTAAGATCAAAGAGGTGATCCATCGGGCCGCTGCCTTTTCCAAGATCCAGCATAGCTGCCAGTGCACCGGAAATGTAATCCTTTGCCCGTTGTACAGCTTCCAGAAGATCATACCCTTTTGCCAAGTTCGATGCGATCGCACTGGAAAGTGTACAGCCCGTTCCATGTGTGTTTGGATTATCAATGCGACGTCCCTTAAACCAGTATCCGGCTCCATCTTTCCAGAGCAGGTCATTGGCATCATTTAAATCATGTCCACCTTTGCAAAGGACGGCACAGCCATAGGTGTCACTGATCATTTGAGCGGCCTTTTCCATATCTTCCGGACATGTGATTTTCATTCCGGTCAGAATCTCCGCTTCCGGAATATTCGGTGTCGCTACTTCTGCCAGCGGCAAAAGTTTTGTTTTCAGTGCTTCCAATGCTTCGTCCTGCAAAAGCTTAGAGCCGGAAGTTGCCACCATAACTGGGTCCACGACCACATGTTTTGCATGATATTGCTCCAACTTTTCTGCTATAACACCAATCAACTGTGCAGATGAAACCATGCCAATCTTCACCGCATCCGGATAAATATCTGAAAATACGGCGTCAAGCTGTTCTGCTAAAAATTCGGGTGTTGTTTCAAAGATACCTGTGACGCCGGTCGTATTTTGTGCAGTCAAGGCTGTGATCGCACTCATTGCATAAATGCCATGAGCGGACATGGTCTTGATATCTGCCTGGATACCGGCGCCTCCACTGGAATCACTTCCAGCGATTGATAATGCTGTTCTCATAATAGTTCTCCTTTCATATGTAGCATTATTTTTATAACGCGACAAAAAGTGGTGCCCCCAGTCTGCCGCTTTGTCTCAAAAAAAAGAGACACCTCATGCGGTGTCTCCGAAAAAAGCAATCCTATGACTTCCTACGGCGGCATTATCCGCATCAGGTATTAGGGTCGAAGTTAATGACTTCCTCTCAGCCTGCTACACAAGCTCCCCTGTATTTATTTACAAATTTAGTTTAGCACTGTGAATCCCTCTTGTCAACGCGAAGAATTCACTATAATTTAATACTTTATTTTGCAGCCATTAATGCAACCTTCATCATTTTGGTAAAGGCCGTTTCTCTTTCCTCTGAGGTTGTCTGCTCATGCGTGACGAAACTGTCGGATATGGTCAGAAGACAGGATGCCTTTTTGCCAAGAACTTTGGCATTGTGAAACAGAGCAAAACTTTCCATATCGACACATTCACATTGGTGTTTCGCATAGATTGCCTTGTAGTCATCCACATTTGGCTCCGTATAAAATACATCTGTAGAATGAACACGAACCGGTATCACTTCCACACCTAATTCAGCCCCAACATCCATAATCTTTTGATTTAACGATGGGTCTGGGTAAAGGATATCATCCATACATCCATTCTGTACCTTTGCATATGTGGATTCACTCCATACGCTCTCAGCCAAAACAACATCATACAGTTTCAGTCTTTCACTGTATGCCCCGGCCGAACCGATACGAATAATATTTTCCACGCCATACTCTTTGAAAAGTTCATAGGAGTAAATGCCCATAGAACCCATTCCCATACCGCTTGCCATGACAGATATTTCATTGCCTTCGTATAATCCTGTAAAGGTATAAATATTTCTCACATCCGATACAAGCCTTACATTTTCCAAAAAATTATCCGCAATAAACTTTGCCCTGAGGGGATCGCCTGGCATCAATACTGTTTTTGCTATATCTCCATATTCCGCTTTATTATGTGGTGTGCTCATAAAAACCTCCTTATGATGGTATAATTATACCCTATTTTCTTATAGCACTATTGCCTAAAATTTAGAAATTCATGGACGAATTTATTCAAACAGAATACATAAAATCCCAATTAAATATAATATTATAACGGTCAAAAATAATGCCAAAGGATTGGAATTACTGATTCATTTTTCTTTTTTTAAAACAATTTTCACTTTTCCAGTAACAGTTCCAGATAACGTATCAAAGCTTTGTCCGAATCCATATTTTCTCTTGCAAATGTAATTTCATCAATATTATGGAGAATACAGCCACAGTGGCCCGCAAACGTCGGATAACAAGTGATACGCAAATATGCATCAATCTCAGGGCTGTAATCTATGATCTCCAGAGTCTCTCCATAAAACGCTACACGCTCATAGGTACGGAGCCATTTGGTATCCATACGGTTGCCGAACAGACTGCTGAAAGAATGTCCGATCAGATCCTCCAAAGGCAACTTTTCGAGTTTTGCCAATGCCTGATTTCCATATCGGAAGATCCAGTCAATCGCATGATCCGCCTCATCAAAGACCATTTCAATATCGGTAAATGCAAATGGGAACTGTTCAAAACTTCGGTAATGCTCCCGATATTCTTCTTCCGTCTGCGGGATATTTCCCTCATGCAAACGGCAGATGATATTTTTCCTTTTTTGGTAAAACTGCTCCAAAATCTCTTTTTTCTTTGTAACAACGTATTTTAAAGATTCCCCATTGATCAGATTGACCTGTTTCGTAATATTATGGATCGCCTTGACTGATATAAGAAGATTGCGATTCGCTTTCAGGAAATCATCACCCAGCATCCCCTCCAATTCCTCTATGGTCAGTCTTGAAGGATGCACAACACCCCCATACATATGAAACATGGTCACTCGCTTTTCAATCC
>JAXJRF010000056.1:0-1089 GCA_036310765.1 Frisingicoccus sp. | reverse complement strand
GTCCTGACAGATGCCTGTAAGATATGTACGGTTCGTGGCGTTCCGGTACATATTGTGGAAGGTGAGGTTTCAAATATGAAGATTACGACAACGGCGGATTATGAGATTGCCTGTACGATGGCAAAAAAGTGGAAGGAATAAAATATGCACAGGAAAAGCACATTTGAAGATTTTGAAAAACTTATGGATGATGCAGTTTCAGCGTCCGGAGACGAAAGAAATAAAACAATTTCGGGGGAAAATAAGCAGAAACCGGAGGGCATCCAGTTTGATTCGGAATTCATTCGTCAGCCGAAACGACCGAGGATTCCGGCCAATGGTTCCGAGTGTTTTGAGGAAATAGAAGAAATAACGATGGAGAATGGGGATGAGCCGACGGTTTTTAAGGGGGTCCAATCCGAAAAACATAAACTGTCTGCAGAAGAACGTTACAGACGTAGTGAAGAAAAGCTGCGTAAGAAGGCGGAAAAGCGACGTGCAAACAGACATATTGGCGGCAAGGTTCTGACGGTCGTTCAGTTGGTGTTATCCATTGTCATTCTGGCTTTGTTGTTTGTTATGGACGTTCTACCAATGAAATATTTTGCAGCGGCAGGCATCATTCTGGTTCTTTTGGCACTTGTCTGTTTTCTGCTCCAGTTTCGGCCAAAGGCCCACTGGTTCGGCAAGATTCTGTCCCTTATTTTGTGTGTGACCCTTGTTCTTGGAAATGTTTATGTGGCACGTACGATGGGAACGCTGAACAATGTGACAAAGGTAAAAACCTATCAGATTGATAAGATTATTATTGCAGTTATGGCGGATGATCCGGCGGAAAGTATTGAGGATATGGCCGATTATCGGTTTGGAATTATGTCCGGTTTGGATCGAACGAAGGTGGACCAGGCAGTTAAAGAGATCAATACGAATCTTGGATCTGAAATTGATACAGAGGAGTATACTTCCTATAATGAATTGGTGGCAGATCTTTATTCGGGCCGCGTGGATGCCATGATCTATAATCAGACGCTGGATGAACTGATTGAGGAGAATAATGAAGGCTTTCTGGAAAAGATTAAAGTGATCGATGACTTTGAGGTAAAGACAGAG
>JAXJRF010000055.1:0-1576 GCA_036310765.1 Frisingicoccus sp. | reverse complement strand
TTTTTATTGATATTATTCTTGAATTCGGAAGATCGATCAATATTTTAATGACGAAGTCTCTGATCACCGTCGGAGAGATTAAACTTCCGATCTGTGTGGGAATTACGTTTCAGTGGGCCGTTGCCTTACTTTTGTCCTACATTTTCGGCGGTGTCATGCATCTTGGACTACAGGGCGTATGGGTGGCTATGGCCATTGACGAGTGTGCCCGGGGCATTATTTATTTTATTTATTTCCGGACAGGAAAATGGAAAAAGCGTTATGGGGCGGCCACAGTCCTTCAATAAAAAAATACTCCTGCACTGTTTCGACAGTGACGGGAGTATTTTTGCTTTTTATTTATTTTCTGTTTGCACGCATACGCATCTTTGTATCAAGGATTTTCTTACGCATACGGATGGACTTTGGTGTAACTTCGACAAGTTCATCATTTTCAATAAAGTCCAGAGCCTCTTCCAGACTTAAAATTCTAGGAGGTGTGAGTTTAAGGGCATCATCGGAACCGGACGCACGCGTGTTGGTCAAATGTTTTGCTTTACATACATTCAGTTCGATATCATCACCTTTTGGATTTGTACCAACGATCATGCCGGCATAAACCTTTTCACCAGGTCCTACGAAAAGTGTGCCTCGATCCTGGGCATTGAAAAGACCATAGGCAAGGGTCACACCAGATTCAAAGGCGATCAGAGAACCGGTCTGGCGGTAAGCGATATCGCCCTTATATGGACCATAGCCATCGAAGAGTGTATTTAAAATACCGTTACCCTTTGTATCGGTCAAAAATTCACCGCGGTAACCGATCAGGCCGCGGGATGGAATGTTGAATTCCAGACGGGAATAACCGCCGCTGGCCTTGGACATACCTGTGAGCTCACCTTTACGAAGGCTGAGTTTTTCGATAACAACACCTGTGAATTCATCAGGCACATCGATCACTGCAACTTCCATAGGCTCGAGAAGTTTTCCATTTTCGTCTTTTTTATAGATAACTTCGGCTTTGCTGACAGCAAATTCATAGCCTTCACGACGCATATTTTCAATTAAAACAGAAAGATGAAGTTCGCCGCGGCCGGATACTTTGAAACAGTCTGTATTTTCTGTTTCTTCGACACGAAGGCTGACATCTGTGTTTAATTCTTTGAAGAGACGGTCACGCAAATGACGGGAAGTGATGAATTTACCTTCCTGTCCAGCTAGAGGACTGTCATTAACGATGAAGTTCATAGAGATTGTTGGCTCGGAAATCTTCTGGAACGGAATTGGTTCTGGATTATCCGGGGAGCAGAGTGTATCACCGATATGGATATCGGAAATACCGGAAATTGCTACGATAGAGCCGACAGTCGCTTTGTTGACTTCCACTTTATTTAAACCATCAAATTCATAAAGTTTACTGATCTTTACTTTGCGGTTTTTATCAGGCTCATGGGCATTGACGATGACTGCATCCTGATTGACCTGAATTGTACCGTTGCTTACTTTACCAACACCGATACGGCCGACATATTCATTGTAGTCGATCGTGCTGATAAGAACCTGAGTCGCAGCGTCTGGATCGCCTTCCGGAGCTGGA
>JAXJRF010000054.1:0-1026 GCA_036310765.1 Frisingicoccus sp. | reverse complement strand
GGCTGGGCATCCCAGATACGAAGTGCATTGACCACGTTATTGCCGTAACCGATGACTGGAATATCATATGGAACAGCATGAACCGCATCATATCCATCATGGACAAATCGATTTTTCTTCTTTTCCTCATCCCATTCAATACGCACATAACCGTTGAATTTAACAGTCTGTGTGTACTCTGCACGCTTCATCTCAAATGGATTGCCATTTTTCAGCCAGTTATCCGACACTTCTTTCTGATATCCATTTTCAATTTCCTGTTTGAACATACCATATTTATATCGGATACCGCATCCATATACCGGATAATTCAATGTGGACAGGGATTCGATAAAGCATGCAGCCAGGCGGCCAAGGCCGCCGTTACCAAGTGCTGCATCCGGTTCTTCATCTTCAATCTGGTTTAAATCCAAGCCCAGCTCTTCAAGGACTTCTGCCACTTCATTATAGCAGCAAAGATTGATCAGATTGTTTCCCAATGCTCTTCCCATCAGAAACTCCATGGATAAATAATATACAAATTTTGGATCCTGTTCTTTATATGCTTTTTGAGTTGCAATCCAGCGATCCATAATAAAGTCTTTGATCGCATAGGATACAGCCTGGAAAATTTCCTGCTTTGACGCTGTATCTATTGTTTTACGGTACAGATTTTTAAGATTGGATAATACCGCTTTTTTGAATTCTGCTTTATTAAATCCGCCAACCTCCGGATTCTGAGCCATAACTTCCTTTTTTACTTTCAACAGCTTTACCTCCATATTATCGGTTGAATTCAGGCTTTTTTTACACCCAATGTCACTGTTTCACCATTAATGTTCCACTCTTTGATATAACCATCTGTACTGTCGAACACAACATCCTCTGCCAATACATCTGCTTTTACACCATCGACATTTTTCTTTGTAATATCTTCAAGCTTTTCATTGCCTTCCATATAGATAATAATATGGTCTGTCACTTCAAAATCTGCCTCTTTACGCATTGTCTGGATCTTGGAAATGATTTCTCGCACAAATCCTTCTT
>JAXJRF010000053.1:0-25315 GCA_036310765.1 Frisingicoccus sp. | reverse complement strand
GTTTTATTGTTCAATTGTCAATGTTCTTTGTGTTGTTCATTTCTCATGTGCAACTTCTCAAGTTTAACACTTTTGATTTCATTTGTCAACACTTTTTTATTTTTCAAGTTCTTTCGACTTGTTTACTGTTTTTCGACAGCTTTGATATTTTATCATCTCTCAGCCATCTTGTCAACAGTTTTTTGAATTTGTTTTAGCTGTTATCTCAGCCGCCGTTTCGCTCACGCGACAGCTTGTATATACTACCACCAATAAACTTCTGTGTCAATAGATTTTTTTCTTGAGTTTCCGTAGTTTTATCCACGAAATCGTTTTTATGTCTCACTCGTTTTCCACCACTTTCAATAAATGCCTAAAATATAAGGAATCTTCTTCCTTTTTGTAGTAGAATTAAGGTGACAAATCAAAATACATACTAAACAAAAATTCGGAGGATTCCTTATGTTTAATTCTACATCAAAAACCTATACTTTAAAACGGGAAATTTTAACTTTTTCTAATAAAATTTCCAGACATCTTTCCAAACCAGATAAAAAGTTTACCGCTGACATGACTTATGGCATACTTGCTTCAGAAAGCTGCCTTTTGACAGATGTTGTTGACCAGCTCCATGAAGATTCCAAAAAAGTAAATTCCGTGGAACGGCTGACAAGACATCTCAACAAAGGAGTTCCACAAAAAGCTTTGAAATCATATCTTACCACAATCCGCAAATGGGTCCCTGCTGAACCAGTCATCCACATCGATGACAGTGATGTGGTCAAACCGGATGGCCGTAAGTTCGAAGCCCTCGGTCTTGTCAGGGATGGCTCCAAAAGTACAGAAGCGAAAAATGTTTATGAAAAAGGCTATCATGTCACGGAAGCCTGTGTACTGATCGGTAACGGACATCCTGTCAGCATTTTTTCAAGGATCCATTCTTCCAAAGAAAAAAACTTCACATCCATTAACGACATCACCTTTTCTGCAATGGAACGAGGCACCTCCCTGTTCGGAAAAGCAACTTTTGTCATGGACAGAGGCTATGATGATAACAAGATGTTTCTGAAGCTGGATGAACTGAAACAGGACTATGTGATCCGGCTTACTGCAAAACGGAAACTGTATCTTCATGGGAAATGGGTCTCTGCCACACAGCTTCGGAACCAGCGAAAAGGAAAAATAAAAGCACCTCTTATCTACAAAGGAAAAAAACATAATGCTTATCTTTCCCATGTGAAAGTACAGATCACTGCCTCAAGAAAAAACATTTATCTGGTTCTGGTTTATGGTATTACCGAGCATCCCATGATGCTTGCAACCAATAAAGAGATCCATTCCAAAGAAGATGTCATAAAAATTGCAAAGCTATACTTTTCCAGATGGCGTATAGAGGAATATTTCCGCTGTAAAAAGCAGGTGTTTCAATTTGAGCACTTCCGTGTGCGTAAACTCGCTGCCATCAATGCACTAAATTTTTATCTTACTTTATGCATGGCATTTCTGGCTCATATATCCATGAAGTCAGAGACAAATGCTCTAAAGGTTTCTATCATACAAAAAGCGGATCCTATCAAAGAAAAGGTTCATTTTTGCTATTACCGGTTGGCAAAAGGTATCTCTGGCATACTGTCGTATGCAAAAGAGGGCATCAGGCTCTGGTTCAGGACGAAACGTCCTGCATACCGTCAACTCTGCCTTAAGCTGGCTGTTTGAATAGATAAAAGAATACTTCTCCCAAAGCCCGGCTCCGGTGGGGTTTATTAAAGTGCCACTAATCGCAATACTGCCATTCTCCGTCTTTCAAAAATTGGGCAGATTGGTGCTTTGGGAAGATTTAATCACTTCTTCATTACAGTTTACGGAAACTCAAGATTTTTTTATTTTTATTAAAAACCCATTTCAGAATTTTCCATAAATTTTCCTGTCAAACAGGCAGCCAAAATATTTTCCTATAATAACTGACGCATCAGCCCCTGCAGATCTTCAATTCCCACCAGTTCAATCCCCTTGGTATCCAATCCTTTCAGATTGACTTTTGGCAGAATACACCGGCTAAAGCCCAGTTTTTTTGCCTCCTGAACACACTGTGCAGCCATACTGACACCGCGCACTTCGCCCGATAATCCAACTTCGCCGAAAACAACAGTCTTTTCATCCACAGGAATATCTTTATAACTGGATATAATTGCAGCAACAACCGCCAGATCCAACGCAGGTGCATTTAATTTCATGCCACCGGCAATATTTACATAAGCATCCCAATTGGACAAAGTCATCCCCAGTCGTTTTTCAATGACTGCCATAAGAAGATTGACACGATTATAATCCATTCCTGCCGCTGTTCTCCGAGCCATATTGAAATTTGTCCGACATACAAGTGCCTGCACCTCCACCATTACAGGACGTGTTCCTTCCATCAGACATGCCACGATTGAGCCGGATGCCCCCTTCGGTCTGCCATCAAGCAAATATTGAGACGGATTCAAAACTTCCTTCAGACCAGTCTGTCCCATCTCAAACACTCCGATTTCATTCGTAGAACCAAAACGATTTTTAACACTTCGGAGAATTCGATAAGCAGCATGACGCTCACCCTCAAAATACAATACCGTATCGACCATATGCTCCAGCACACGTGGTCCGGCAACAACCCCTTCCTTTGTCACATGTCCCACGATAAATACCGTAACGCCAAGGGTTTTTGCAATTCTCATGAACACACCGGTAGATTCCCGAACCTGCGAAACACTTCCCGGTGCCGAGCTCACATCGCTTTTACACATCGTTTGAATCGAGTCGATCACAACAAGCTCCGGCCGGATACGTTCGATCACTTCCTGTATCACTTCAAGATCCGTCTCACAGAGCATCAGCAGATCGCCGGAAAAGTTTCCCAGACGATCCGCACGTATCTTAATCTGCTGGAGAGATTCCTCTCCGGAAATATACAAAACTTTATGATTTTCAGATGCCAGCAAAAGACACATCTGCAGCAAAAGCGTAGATTTTCCAATACCCGGATCGCCGCCAACTAAAACCATAGATCCAGAAACAATACCACCGCCAAGTACCCGGTCAAACTCATCAATCCCTGTCCTCATACGAACAGAATCTTCGCTGCTTACCTTGGAAAGTAAAGTCGGCTCTTCCTTTTTTCCGATGCCCGTCTTCTTACGACCTCCAGACATAGGGGTTACAACTTCCTCCACAAAGGTATTCCATTCCCTGCATCCCGGACACTGCCCCATCCACTTTGCTGATTCAAATCCACAAGACTGACAAAAAAAGACCGCCTTACCCTTCGCCATTGTATATCCTCCATTATAAATGCCTAATTACAAATGATATTTTGATTAAAAAAGGGCTGTCACTATTGTAACAGCCCTTAAATATATTTCAGTTACACTCTTTTAATAAGAACACTCTGTGGCTTGCCGTTGAAGTCAACACTGATAACAAGCTTGCCGCCAAGATTTGTTTTCATAATACCTACATGAAAATCATCGATCATAACTTCATATTCTGTTTCAGCTTCCAATTCCACAGTGATCTGTGCACATTCCTCACCTTCAACCTGAAATTCCATCATCGTGTCAGTAACCTTCATATGATGAACAGCCGTTCCCGGTACAGATTCATACACAAAAGATTCATTCTTTTCCAACTTGGTAATCTCTTTAAATGTTTTAACTTTATAGCTATCGCCTTCGAATTCAAATCCGGATAATTTGGATTTCTGTGCTAATGTATAGTCGCCAAAACTTAATGTCCCGTCAGATTCGGAACGGATCAATTCACTGATTATTGCCATTGTATCTTATCCTCCTAAACTCCAACACTGTTTTATCTAACAGTATGTCTTTACTTTATCAGGCATCCCTGTTAAAGCTCATTATCGTAAAATAGATTATATCTCATTTCCCCAAATTATTCCAGAGTATTCGGAGAGTTTATAGAAATTTTAATTTCTTTATTGGATAATGTCAAACGTACATGATCGCCTCTGCGAATCTTACCGCGAAGTATCTCTTCAGCCAGTAAATCTTCCACTTTATCCTGTATCGCCCGACGAAGCGGTCTTGCTCCATATACCGGATCAAATCCTGCCTCCGATAACATCCGAAGTACACCGTCCGAAGCGTGGAGTGTCAATCCCAGCTGCTCCATGGCTCTTTCCGATATCTCGTTCATCATAATTGATACAATCTTGCGAATATGTTCCTGTGTCAAAGAATGGAACACAATAATATCGTCAATTCGGTTCAAAAATTCCGGTTTAAAAATATGTTTAACCTCTTCCATGACCGATGACTTCATCCGATTATAGTCTGCCTTTTCATCCGTCTCAGAGAAAAATCCCAGCTTTTTAGGTGCAATAATATTCGAAGCTCCGGCATTGGATGTCATAATGATAATGGTATTTTTAAAATCCACCCGGCGTCCCTGCGAATCGGTAATATGTCCATCATCCAGTACCTGAAGCAGAATATTAAACACATCCGGATGGGCTTTTTCAATCTCGTCGAACAACAAAATAGAATATGGATTTCTGCGGACCTTTTCACTCAACTGGCCACCCTCATCATATCCCACATATCCCGGAGGTGAACCGATCAGTTTGGACACACTGTGTTTTTCCATATATTCGGACATATCCATACGTATAATACTGTTTTCCGATCCAAACATGGCCTCTGCAAGAGCTTTAGACAATTCGGTTTTCCCAACACCTGTAGGTCCGAGGAATAAAAATGAACCGATCGGCCGTTTGGGATCTTTCAAGCCTACACGACCGCGTCGAATTGCCTTTGCCACCGCAGTTACTGCCTCGTCCTGACCAATCACCCGTTTGTGAAGCGTTGCTTCAAGACGCATCAGTCGATCCGATTCCTTCTCTTCCAACTGTTTAACAGGAATCTTCGTCCAACTGGATACCACATCCGCGACATCTCTTGCCTGGACAATGACTTTTCGTTTATTTCTGCGTTCCACGTTCCGTTTTAAGACCGTCAGCTCTGAGGATACCATTTTCTGATCCTGATGAATCTCCCCTGCCTTGACCATATCTCCACGAATGATCGCAGCCTCTTTCGATGCCTCCAGGGCATTCATCTCTTCTGAAAGTCTCTGAATCTCTCCTGTTGATGCCATAGATGACAGCTTAACCTTGGCTGAGGCCTCATCGATCAGATCGATCGCCTTATCCGGCAAAAAGCGGTCATTAATATAACGGACAGACATCTTAACTGCCGCTTCGATCGCTTCATCCGAAATGGTTACCTGATGATGCTTTTCATAAGCTGAACGAAGTCCCTGAAGAATACTTATACTTTCAGACTCGCTTGGTTCATTGACCATAACCGGCTGGAATCGGCGTTCCAGTGCTGCATCTTTTTCAATATATTTGCGATATTCCTCAATCGTCGTTGCTCCGATAACCTGAAGTTCTCCTCGTGCCAGAGATGGTTTGAGGATATTTGACGCATCAAGGGCACCTTCAGCTCCGCCTGCTCCAATGATTGTATGGATCTCATCAATAAAAAGCAGTACCTGACCATCATTCTTCACTTCCGCAATGAGCCGTTTAATACGCTCCTCAAACTCTCCACGATATTTGGAACCAGCAACCATCCCGGACAGATCCAGTGTCATCAACCGCTTATCCCGTATTGTGTCCGGCACATTTCCTTCGGCAATACGTGCCGCAAGGCCTTCGACCACCGCGGTCTTACCAACTCCCGGTTCACCGATCATACATGGATTATTTTTCGTTCTTCGGCTCAGGATCTGAACAACTCTCTGGATCTCCGTCTCCCGCCCAATGACCGGGTCCAGCTTTCCATCTCTGGCCATCTGGGTCAGATCCATGCAGTAGGTTTCAAGGGCAGATTCCTTATCCCCCGAATTTCCCTTCTTTCCTGAAAAATATTCCTTGGCTATGGCCGTATTCATCCCCATAGCTGCCAAAAGCTCCGTATAAAGTTTCTGAGCACTGACGCCCAAAGTATTTAATAGACGGATCGCAATACAATCCTGTTCTTTGATCAGTGCGATCAGTAAATGCTCTGTACCAATCTGTGTCTGATTCAGCCTAGCTGCCTCCTGGCTGCTGCACTCCAGAACTTTTCGTGCCCGAGGTGTATAATCCACAGCACTTTCGAACATCTCATCACTGTCATTGATCAACTGCTCGATCAGCTTTAATACCCGTTCCTCCGTAATATCATTCTGAACAAGAACTTTCGATGCAAGACCATCCTCTGCTCGAATAAGTCCCAGCATCAAATGTTCTGTCCCTATATAATTATGATGCAGTTCTTCCGCAATATCCCGGGCAAACTCAACTGCTCTCTGTGCCTGTCTTGTCAAACGATACTGCATAACCAACCTCCTGTTCGTCTCTTTTTCAATATTTATTTAGGTCTCTTCATAATTCTGTACGGCCATCCGAACAAAGGAATCATAAATTTCATCTACCATATCGTGTATATCTTCTCTGCTGATGTTTTTACAGATTGCCTCTGCCAGCACCGGCTGGAGCATAGACATAATCTGTTCCGATGCCATCACATGATCATAGTCGATCGCAATCACTGCACCCTTGCGCCGATCCAGTTTTATATAACCTTCCTGACGCAGCACTGAATATGCTTTATTCACTGTATGCATATTAATTCCGATATGATCTGCCAACTGACGCACAGACGGAAGAGAATCTCCCACCGTCAGCTGTGACGTGGCAATCCCCATAATAATCTGATTGCGAAGCTGAATATAAATCGCCTCATCACTGTTAAAATCTATTTTGATTATCATATCATCACCCACATTCTATCTTTTGAATCGTTACATTTGTTATATATATAATATAACACCATTCGTTTAATGTCAATCCTACAGATATTGAATCATGTCCTTTAACGCCCCAAAAACAGCATCCGGTTTCACATCCGACCGTTCGATATCCTCTGCCTTTGTTTCACCGCTGAGGACGAGAATTCCCAAAGCACCATTATTCACTCCAGAGGCCACATCTGTATAAATACGGTCTCCGACGAAAGCAATTTCTTCTTTCTTATAACCTGTTTTTCGAAGGATCATATCTAAAGTTTCTTTGCATGGCTTTCCCAAATACCTTGGTTTTACCCCGGTTGACAAAGTGACTGCAGCGCAGATGGCACCGCAATCCGGTATAAACCCATCCTCCGTCGGACAATTGATATCCTTATGGGTCGCCAGAAACATGGCCCCATTGCGGATATAGGTGCATACCCGTTCCAATTTTTCATATGTCAGGGTCATATCAAATCCAACAACAACAATATCCGGCATTTCTTCTGTCAAATGCACACCTGCATGGACAAATGCTGCCTCCAGCGCCGGTGTACCTACCAGATATACTGTTTTGTCCGGATAATGTGTCATTAAAAATTCTGCCGTCACATCGCCGGAGGTCATAATCTGATCCGGTCGGATCAAACAATCCATACGTGCCAGTTTATCTATATACATCGAACCATTTTTCGAAGAATTATTTGTAAAGAAAATAAAATCTCTGCCAGTTTCCTTCACTCTGTTCAAAAATTCCAGAGCACCGTCCAGCCGTTTTTCCCCAAGATAAAAAGTGCCATCCATATCCAGTACAAACAGCTTTACCTTTCGCAGCAAATCATTCATGAACGCTTCCTCCTCATCCTGATTTAAAAAAAGAGCCGATAGTTTATTATCGACTCTCTGTTTCAACATATTATACATGATATTTTATGCTTCATCAATAGCTTTTCCAATATCGTGACGCATATATTTATTCTCAAAGCTGACCCATTCAGTTGCTTTGTAGGCATTGGAACGGGCTTCCTTAAGATCTGCTCCCTTCGCTGTAACACCAAGAACACGTCCGCCGTTTGTCACAATACCTTCTTCTGTACGTTTTGTACCTGCATGGAAACAATAATAACCTTCATGCTCTTTAAAGGTTTCAAGACCGCTGATGACAAAGCCTTTATCATATTTTACCGGATAACCTTCAGATGCAAGAACGACACATACGGCTGCATTATCTTCAAACTCCAGATGGATTTCGTCCAGTTTGCCATCGATACATGCTTCAAATACATCCACAATGTCTGTCTTCATACGCGGCAGAACAACCTGAGTTTCCGGATCGCCAAAACGGGCATTGTATTCCAGAACCTTAGGACCGTCTTCTGTAAGCATCAATCCGACAAACATAATACCCACGAAATCTCTGCCTTCCTGTTTCATGGCATCCATCGTTGGTTTGTAAATTTTTTCTTCACAGAATTTAGCAATTTCCGGTGTATAGAACGGGCTTGGTGAAAATGTTCCCATACCACCAGTGTTCAGTCCCTGGTCACCATCCAAAGCTCGTTTATGATCCTGCGCAGAAGTCATCGGCACAACATGGGTTCCGTCACAGAAACAAAGTACAGATACTTCACGTCCTGTCATAAACTCTTCGATTACCATACGGTTTCCTGCGGAACCGAACTGTTTATCTTCCATGATCGATTTCACGCCTTCTTTTGCCTCTTCCAGTGTGTTGCAGATCAAAACGCCTTTACCAAGGGCAAGACCGTCCGCTTTCAGAACGATCGGCATTTTTGCTGTTTCCAGATATTCCAGTGCTGCTTTCGGATCATCAAAATTTTCATAGGCAGCTGTCGGAATATGATATTTTTTCATCAGATCCTTTGAGAATGCCTTAGAGCCCTCGATCATGGCCGCAAGTTTTCTCGGTCCAAATACTCTCAGACCCTTTTCCTCAAAAACATCAACAATACCGCCAACCAACAGATCATCCATACCAATAATCGTAAGATCGATTCCTTTTTCAACAGCAAAGGCTGTCAATTTATCAAATTCCATCGCACCGATATTCACACATTCTGCATATTCTTCAATGCCCGCATTGCCCGGTGCACAATAAATCTTTTCCACACGCTTGCTCTGAGCAACCTTCCATGCGATTGCATGTTCTCTTCCGCCGCTTCCAACAATTAAAACCTTCATGCCTCTTCCTCCTCAATGATCACATGTCCATCAACAACTTTAACTTTGCCTGCAGCAATCAGGTCAATTGCCTTTGGCATAATCTGCCATTCCGCCTGTTCCATAATACGACGCTGAAGAATCTCCGGTGTATCGCCGGTTTTAACTTCAACTGCCTTCTGCAGAATGATCGGTCCAGTATCTGTTCCCTCATCCACAAAATGAACAGTCGCACCACTGACTTTGACACCGCGGGCCAATGCAGCTTCATGAACACGAAGGCCATAATAGCCTGTTCCGCAAAAAGATGGAATCAGTGATGGATGAATATTGATAATGCGATTTCTGAAACTGCGGATCATTTCCGGCGGAATAACTACCATAAATCCCGCCAAAACAATTAAATCCACCTTCAGCTCTAAAAGAGTGTCCAGGAGAACTTTATTAAACACTTCTCTGCTTTCGAAATCCTTTGGAGAAATACACTGGGCAGGAATATGGTGTTTTTCGGCACGTTCAAGAGCTTTTGCATTTTTATTATTTGAAATTACCATGGCAATTTCTGTGTTTTTAATGGTACCGTCTTCAATCCGGTCGATGATCGCCTGAAGGTTTGTACCTCCGCCGGATACAAGCACTGCAATTTTTAACATAATGTCACTCCTGCTTCGCCTTCGACTGTTTCACCGATCACATAAGCTGTTTCGCCTGCCTCTGCAAGTAAAGCCAGTGCCTTTTCTGTATCTGCCGGATCCACAGCGATGACCATACCGATACCCATATTATATGTATTGTACATCACTTTTTCTTCAACATTACCTTTTTCAGCCATTAATTTGAAAATAGCCGGCACTTCATAAGAATCCTTATGAACAACCGCACGAACACCTTCCGGCAGCATTCTTGGAATATTTTCATAGAAACCGCCGCCTGTGATATGGCTGCAGCCTTTCACTTTAACGCCGCCTTTTTTAAGATTCTTTAATGCTTTTACATAAATCTTTGTAGGTGCCAGGAGAGCTTCACCAAGTGTCTTTCCAAGGCAGTCATAATATGTATTTAAAGATTCTTTTGTCATATCGAAGATTTTACGAACAAGGGAAAATCCGTTGCTGTGAACACCGGAGGATGCGATACCGATCAATGTTTCGCCGCCTTTTAATTCTTTTCCTGTGATCAAATCTTTTTTATCAACAATACCTACAGCAAAACCAGCCAGATCGTATTCATCTTCTGGATAGAAACCTGGCATTTCAGCTGTTTCACCACCGATCAATGCAGCCTCAGACTGAACGCAGCCTTCTGCAACACCGCTGACAATATTGGCAATTTTTTCAGGGAAGTTTTTACCGCATGCAATGTAGTCTAAGAAGAATAAAGGTTCTCCGCCGGCACATGCAATGTCGTTCACACACATAGCGACACAGTCGATACCAACCGTATCGTGTTTATCCATAATAAATGCCAGTTTTAATTTTGTACCAACACCGTCCGTACCAGAAACCAATGTAGGTTCTTCCATATTTTTAAATGCATCAAGAGCAAAAGCTCCAGAGAATCCGCCAATGTCTGTAAGCACTTCCGGACGCATCGTTCTCTGAACAAACTTTTTCATTAATTTCACTGATTCATATCCAGCTTCAATATCTACACCTGCATTCTTGTAATCCATAATCATTTTCCTCCATTCAAGGTATTAGTACACCTAATAAGTAACTGTTGTTCGACCTGTAAATCTCCGAAACAGCCTCTCATACTATTCTCATTGTAACCGCCAACCCTTTATCCGTCAATAGCCCCAAATCAAAAAAAGGCCTTAAAAAAGACCTTTTTTATGTACTTATAATAACTGCTTATCAATCATTATTAAGTGGAATATTTAAACTCTCTGTTCCAGCCAAAACAAAACGTCCGTCCCGTATGATTGGAATCATATTTTCTTCCTTGTCGACCACCACAATTTCCCCGATTTCATCATAAGGAATCGTTATATCTGTGTGGCAGTTAAAATAAGCCTGGAAACCTTCTTCATTTCTGCGGGCAGAAATTTCATTTTCTCTGGCAATGATCTCTTTCCCATCTGGATTATAGACCGCATGATCTTCGGCTCTGGAATAGCATGTATCTCCAATGGCAAAATGAGGCCCCATCTTCTCCACGATCAGAATCGGAAGACGATCGATCATATCATATTTTCTTGCAGCCGCATAGGCTGTCGTATTCGTTCCGATGGCAAATTCACTCAGCGGCAGCGTATCTCTGCCGGACATAAGATAATCCTTCACCAGTCTCTGATTCTGTGTCTCGTCCTCTGAATTGGCACAGTCGAAACTCACAATCTGTCCATCAGAAAACCGCAGCATAAGATCTTTAAAATGGATTCCATTCAAATATACACTTGTTGCATGAAGAAGTCCTTCTGTTCCGGTCAGTTTCGGACTGGTAAACACTTCTCCAACAGGTATATTCACATCCGCACAGCAATTTTCAAACAAAGTTTCTCTTGCAGCATCCTTCATTTCATGGAGACGTACTTTCATCACCGTTTTATTTGGAGCCTTACCTCGGACATAAACATATTCACCCTGATCCAGTACATCAATCATTTTCTGCTGGATTTCCCGATAAAGGTCATTGTCCAGCGTATTCACTTTAAGGATCTCATCAAAGATTGCTTCGTAGTCCTCTCCGATATCCGGTGTCGGGAAAGCAATGATCGTAAAACTGATTTCGGAACTGTTCATGTATTCTTCGGAAACTTCTGCCTGAAGGTTGGAAAATTCCGCTTCCAGTTTCTGCTGCTTTGTACTCAGATGACAAGCCGATTCTTTGATCGTCGGTGCAAAAGGCGGTTCACCAAAGGTTTCAAAGCAGGCCGGTCCTGCATGAACGCTCACCCAGCTTTTATATTCTTCATA
This sequence comes from Frisingicoccus sp., assembly GCA_036310765.1. Classification (GTDB taxonomy): domain Bacteria; phylum Bacillota; class Clostridia; order Lachnospirales; family Lachnospiraceae; genus Frisingicoccus. The sequence goes on along the minus strand of JAXJRF010000053.1, from coordinate 13,403 downwards.
AACCTTTTTCAAAACGGATAAATGACGGTTTGCCAGAGGACGATCATAAAAAATGGCCTTATCCTTACAGTGATCAAACTCAAACTGAGGATTCACACTCTTGCCCTGATAACCGATGCGAACCTGACGGCGTGTTAAAACGGATGTGGTTGCCGGAAAGAATACCGGCTCCAGCCCATGACTGCGGAATTTCTCCACCGCACTTCTGAAAATTCGTTCAAAACCAATACTGCCGCGAACAGTCACATATTTCTTACCCTCAAGGGAGATACGCATCACTTCAAAGCCGCGTATATAGCCGCCCACAAAGGTATCTGCAATGGCATCTACCTCTTCCTGGGTCAGTGCATTCATATGCTTTGCTGTTTCTACTTCAGACTCAGATATATATTCCCCGAAACGATACAGATATCTAAGATCTGTCAGATCTTCTTCCATAATAATGGATTTGATGAGAGAAAAATCCGGATCAAACTGTTCACGCAAACGCCAGGATACCATCTCATCACTGTAGTCACTGACATACCAGTAAATCGTCTTTCGTATATCCTCTGCCTTTGGCAGATTCTTCTCTTCTGCACCATAAACAAAGGCCGTATATATTTCCACATACAGCTCCCAAAGAGAAATGACCGCCTCATCATTGCCCATCATCATCCATGAAAAACTGCGGTAGATCTCGGCTGCCAGAAATGACAGAAGCTGTCCATATTCGATGCCGAATACTTCTGCTGCCTTGTCCGGATTGGCAAAGCTTTCCCCATAACCATCCTTCAATGGCTCATAAAATTTTTCATAAAGCTCCTGCCATTGTTCAAAGCTTTTCTCATTCCATTCATGGCTCTCCTTCCAAACACGAAAATCGTCCAGATCACAGATCCATTCTGCCAATGTCACAAAGAATCGTTCCCATGGAAATGTTTTATCAGATACCGATGCGATCTCCTTTGGAATTTCCCGGATTCTCATTAACACAAGAGCATAACGCTCATTTAAAAATGTATCTTCCATCAATACTTACACTCTCCGTTCCGTCTTTTATAAAATTATTTTCAAAATACCCACAAGAAATATGATCAAATGGCTCCATACCGAAACAAGACATACCCGATGTCCAATATTCAGATACTTACCGGATACATCCATACGCGTCAGATCCCGCCTTGTTTTTATGGCACAGACCAGACTGGCGATTAGCGTAATATAAGGCAGAAAACATACGAATCCAGTCATCTTACCGCCTTTATAAATACCAAATCCGATCAAAAACAAAAGCAATGCCAGAGATTCAATACCTATGATCAGGGCATATACTCCGGATCGGGTCCTCTGCTTTCTCACTTTTGTAAAACTATAAACTTTACCGGCCAAACCAACGCCTCCTTATCTGATTCACGATCCAAAAAACGCAAAAACCAATCACACCGCCCAATGTATTTAAAATCAAATCATCCACATCAAATGAACCCACTCGAAAAATAAGCTGGATACATTCAATGAACAAACTTAATAAAAATGTCAATCCCATCGTCCGGATCAGGCTCCGGTTCTTGTCGCTGACGATCGGCACCATAAATCCAAAAGGTGCAAATGCGAATACATTTCCAAATAAATTCAGCACAAATGCATGAAAACCGACCTGATCTCTATATGTATAAAAACGGAGAATTTCTTTAAAAGGCAGGAGATTATAGCTGTATTCTGCATGCCCGGTTCTTCCGTAGGATTCGCTGAAAAAACAAACATAAGCCAAAATCAATAAATAAATAACAAGGAACACAATTGTGCCCCATTGGATTTTTTTCTTCATTTTATACCTTTCTGCTGTCTTTTAAAAAAGCCTGAAAGCAAAAGAAAAGGACATGATGTCCTTTTTCTTTTGTCAGCTTATAAAATCATCCCTGTTAGAATAACAGATGATTCTTATCCTTCAATAATTTACCACCGCAAATGATGGATACAACTCCAACAGATACGCCAATCACAATACTTACAATACCCATGGCAATATTGGCTCCGCCAATACGGCCCAATGATTTAAATAACTTCTCATCCATCGGATATCCTCCTCTATTTGGCACCATACTGTTCATAATATGCATCAATCGCAGCTTTTAATGTGTCATCGATCAGAACTTTACCCTGACATTCTTTATTGTAAAGACATTCGACAACATCTTCCATGGAAACGATGGCACTTGTTTCAAAACCATATAAATCTTTAACTTCGTCAAGGGCACATTTTTCTCCGCCTTTGCCGACTTCCATACGATTTAAGGAAACCATCAGGCCAACGATCTCAACATTTGCTGCACCTTTTACCTTTGGAACGGTTTCTTCCATAGATTTACCGGAAGTTGTCACATCTTCAATCATCACAACACGATCGCCATCTTTTAATTCACTGCCAAGAAAACTTCCCTTGTCTGCACCATGATCTTTTTCTTCTTTACGGTCAGAGCAGTAACGTACTTCCTTTCCGTATAATTCACTGTATGCCATAGCTGTTACAACAGCTAAAGGAATTCCCTTGTAAGCTGGTCCGAATAATACGTCAAAATCATCTCCATAAGTACTGTGGATCGCTTTTGCATAATATTCACCGAGCCTCTTTAACTGGGAACCTGTGACATAAGCACCGGCATTCATGAAAAATGGTGATTTTCTTCCGCTCTTTAATGTGAATTCACCAAATTTCAGCACATCACTTTCCACCATAAACTCAATAAACTCTTTCTTATACTGTTCCATATTCTTAAAATCTCCTTTATTCAAGCCCCTTTCGGGCATTTGTATTTCAATCGATATGGTCTTAGTATACCATCAAATGCCTTTTCTTTCAACGGCAAATCATACACAAACACATTCCAACACAACAGTTCCAAGACTCTCAATCCTTAAAGTTTCCCCATTCGGAATCGTTTCCTTATTTGACAGCAAAATATTTTTCACTGGATAACGCAGTTTGAGATCGATCGGCTCTGTTCCAAAGTTTGCAGCAATCAACACTCTTGTGTCCCCATTGAAACGATAATAAGCCATAACAGTTTCGGTATCTTCGTATTCCGGTTCAAATACACCATAGGTAAATACCTCTTTATATTCCGGGGATTTTCGCAGTGCGGTCAGCTTACGGTAATAATTCAGCACAGAATTCTCATCTTTTTCCTCTGTTTCCACATTGATCGTTTTGTAATTGGCATTCACTTTAAGCCATGGTTTACCCGTTGTAAATCCTGCATTTTCCTCACTGCTCCACTGCATCGGCGTTCTTGCATTATCCCGGCTCATTCTTGTACAAGCCGCTAATGCCTCCGCATCGGAAAGCCCTGCTTTCCTTGCAGTCGCATACTGGTCTTTTGTATTGATATCATTAAATTCATCAATGCTGTTCCACTCTGCATTCTGCATACCTATTTCCTGTCCCTGATAGATAAATGGAATACCCCTGAGCAGTATATTCACCGTTCCAAGCATTTTCGTTCCATCGGTATTTCTTGCATATTCCGGCAAAAATCTGGAAACACCTCTCGGCTCATCATGGTTTTCAATAATATTCGCTTCAAATCCGACTTTCTCCACTTCCCTCTGGGAATTGATGATCGTTTGTCTCCATTCTTTAAAGTCCACTGGCGGTGCATCATACCATCCATGTTCGCCTTCACTCAGGCAATGGGCACTAAAGTCAAACATTGTCGAAAAATGTCCTTCTTCGCCGATAAACTGGTCAAGTTCCCCTTCCTTCATGTTAAACACTTCGCCAACCGTAAATGCATCGTATTTTTTAAATGTATGATTCTTTAAATCTTCCAAAAATTCACCGACACCATCCACGCTGTCGACCATTTTGCAGCAGCTTGCCAAACCATCCGGTCCATCCGGTTCAAAATCCGGAAAATCCAGATTCTTCTTAATATTGATAATGGCATCAATACGAAAACCCGCCAGTCCCTTGTCCAGCCACCAGTTGACCATGCTGTAAAGTTCCTGTCTTACTTTTGGGTTCTCCCAGTTCAGATCCGGCTGTTCCTTCGCAAACATGTGCAGATAATACTTATCCGTTCCCGGCACCGGCTCCCAGCAATTGCCGCCAAAATAGGAACGGTAATTACTCGGCGGATTGCCATTTTTACCTTTTCGGAAATAAAAATAGTCTGCATACTCTCCCTCTGGATCAGCCAAAGCTTTCTGAAACCATACATGCTGATCAGAGCAGTGATTGATCACCAGATCCATAATAATGTACATGTCCCGTTTTTTTGCCTCCGCCAGCAATTCGTCGAACTCTTCCATCGTTCCAAATTCTTCAGCAATTGCATAATAATCGGAAATATCATATCCCTGATCCACAAAAGGTGATTTGTAAATCGGCGAAAGCCAGATAATATCCACACCCAAGTCTTTTATATAATCCAGTTTTGAAATAATGCCCCTTAAGTCTCCGATACCATCTCCGTTCGTATCCTTAAAACTCTTTGGATAAATCTGATATGCAACTTTGTCATGCCACCATTTTTTTGTCATTTATACTTACCTCTCTCTACATTCAAGATTCATATCTTCAGCCGAATACTTTCAAGAGGATTGTGGATACTCCCAGAATCAAAAGTACCACACCCACAACCCGGTTCAGTTTCTTAATCTCACACCGGTTGGCAAATCTTGCAGAAACCCACGCACCAAAAAGGCAGGACAGAACAACCACAAGCATCGGAATCGGCTGAATCACTGCTCCCATTGAAACATGACTGACGGTGCCTGTCAAGGCTACAATGGACATAATCATTGTACTCGTTCCCACTGCAATTTTCAAATTATAACCAAGTACTACCGTAAAAACAGTCAGCATGAGAATTCCGCCGCCGCTGCCTGTAAATCCGCATACCCATCCGATAAAGCAGCCTAAGACCATTGCCAGAATTGTTTTATTTCTTCCCTCTTTTTCCGATTCTTCTGCTGCTGATTCCTTACTGCCGGTAATCGGCTTAATCAAAAATTTAATACCAAGGAAGATGGTCGTCAGCATCGAAAGGTAACCAAGCCCATCCGGCTGAGACTGACTGAACAGATAACCGCAATAGCTTCCAACAACTGTACCTAGGAAAGCTGTGATGGTCACTAGCATTCCACGCTTAATATCGATATTTTTATTCTTATAATACGTATAAGCAGACAAAAGACTTGCAAGAACATCCGATGCAAGTGCAACCGTTACAGCATCATAACTCGCCCATCCACATACACTGACAAGCAGCGGTGTAATGACTACAGCCGCAGAAAGACCGGCAAGACCAGTTACGACACCGGCTCCCAGTCCTGCCAAAATATAAATAATATACATCCTATTTCCACCTTTCTTTTGTTAAACACGTCCATTATACACTTGATCATCAAAAATGCAATGGTTAATACCGGAACATTTGACCATCCTCGCACAAAAAATACGCAGCCCCATTAAGGAAACTGCGTATTTCTATTTATCTATTTATTTAAGCTTCAAAATATTTCTCAATTAAAGCCATCGCTGAACCATCAGCAACCGCTTCGGCATAGTCTTTTTTCTCCCCTGTCAGCATCGTTCCGAGTTTTACGATCATCTCCGGAATACGTTCTGCCAGAATCGTACCAGACTTACCCACAAGTTTTGTATGGTCTGCTTCCACTTTTCCACCGATGAAACAGTCAAAAGCTTCTTTCATTTCACCATCAACCTTGATCTTACGTCCTGCAAATCCAAGAGCCGCTGCCACATGACGTGAACAGCAGTTTGGACATCCGCTGATATACATCTTTGGAAGAAGGTTTTCATCCATATCCGCCGCTTTCACTGCCTCGATCACACTCTGACACAGCGTCTGGCTCTGGTTCACACCCGCCTGACATTTCGGTGTTCCAATACAGCTGACAGACATACGGATATTTGTCATCATCATACGATCTTCCATAGATTTCAGTAAAGATTCAGCCTGATCTTTTGTCAGATTGCGAATGTATAATTCTTCATCCATGCTCAGTCGGATTTCAGCCTCTGGCATCTGTTCCAGCATCTCCTGAAGTTTTTCGCCGTCTTCCACTTTCAACTGACCACACACCGGATGTAAAATCACCGCATATCTGCCTTCCTGTCTCTGAGGAAGGATCAGCGGATTACCTGTATCCGGAATATGCTCAAGCGGTTTCACAACCTTTGCTTCGATGCCTTCAAAATGACATTCCTCACGAACAGCAGCCAGATGTTTTTTATAACATTCAATAAAGGCATCCTTACCCATACGTTTAACAATATAACGGGTACGTGCTTTGCCCTTATTCTCATAATCACCTTCTGCCATGAAAAGACGAACCATGGCTTCGGCATAATAAAGAACCTCAGATGGTTCCACCAGCTCATCATACGGAACACTTTCCGCCGGATTACTTCCCATACCGCCGGCAAGCCACAGGCGGAACATCGGTCTGCCCTGATCAAGAACACCGATAAATCCCATATCATTGGCGGTAGCTACTGCTGTATCCGAATTACTGGATGAAAATGCCACTTTCAGCTTTCTTGGCAATTTATACGTGGTGGCATTACGTAAAAAATAGTCTCCAAGCTGACGTGCAAAAGGTGTGACATCAAATACTTCCTTCGGATCTACACCCGCCATCGGTGAAAGGGAAACATTTCTAGGGAAGTTTCCGCCGCCGCCGCGTGTGAAAAGATCGTGATCAATGGCATCCTTCATAATGTCACAGACCTGATCGATAGTCAGATCATGGATCTGTACAGCCTGGCGTGTTGTCACATGCACTTTATCAATTCCATACCGTCTGGCATAATCAAGGATCAATGCAAAATGTTCTCTGGACACAATGCCTGACGGTGTTCTCAGACGAATCATAAATTTGCCGACTTCTTTCTGGGCATAACTTCCCATACCGCCGGAAAATCCTTTCAATTCATTTCGGCTCAATGTGCCTTCCACAAAGGCTGTTCCTTTCTCTCTGAGAACTTCAACCTCTTCCTTCAATAACTTCTTATATGCTTCCATAGGATTATTTTACCTTTCCAATCAATTCATTGATATCCGAGACGCCCATACGTTCCATATATTTGCCAATACCTTCAAGCACATGCTCTGTAGCAAATGGATTGTTAAAGTTGGCTGTTCCGACAGCAACGGCAGATGCCCCGGCAAGAATAAATTCGATCGCATCTTCGCCGCTCTGAATACCTCCCATACCAATGATCGGTATTTTTACTGTATTGGCAACCTGATAAACCATGCGTACAGCGATCGGCTTAATAGCAGGTCCGGAAAGACCGCCGGTTTTATTTGCCAGTGCAAAGTCCTGTTTATAGATATCGATCTTCATTCCTGTCAATGTATTGATAAGGGATACCGCATCCGCACCACCGGCCTCAACGGCTCTCGCCATCTCTGTAATGTCGGTAACATTCGGACTAAGTTTCATAATCACCGGCTGCTTTGCCACCTTCTTCACCGCTTCTGTGATCGCAAAAGCAGATTTTGGATCCTGACCAAAGGCAATACCGCCCTCTTTAACATTCGGGCAGGAGATATTAATCTCAAGCATATCGACCGGTTCATCACCGAGACGTTCCACAACCTCCAGATAGTCCTCTGTGGATTTTCCGCAAACATTGACAATAATCTTTGTATCATACTGTTTTAAAAACGGAATATCTCTCTGAACAAACAGATCAATACCCGGGTTCTGAAGACCAATGGCATTGAGCATACCACAGGATGTCTCTGCAATACGCGGTGTCGGATTGCCCGGCCATGGCACATTGGCAACACCCTTTGTGACAACCGCACCCAGTTTATTCAGATCAACAAATTCGCCGAACTCTGCTCCGGAACCAAAAGTACCTGAAGCTTCCATAACCGGATTATTAAATTCCACACCGGCAATATTCACTTTCATATTCATTACAGTTCCACCTCCCGGGCATCAAATACAGGGCCTTCTTTACAAACACGTTTATTATGCACGTTCGTATGATGGTCGACTTCTTTCGACTGGCATACACACGCAAGGCATGCACCAATACCGCAGGCCATACGTTCCTCAAGGGAAATCTGTGCCTCGATATTCTGTTCCTCAGCATAGTTCTTCACTGCACGAAGCATCGGTGTCGGTCCGCAGCTGTAGATCACATCGCCTGTGACACCTTCTGCTTTGATCGCATCGAGAACATTGCCTTTTACGCCAATGCTGCCGTCCTCTGTGGCAATCACGATCTTTGTATTCGGAACACTGGAGAATTCCTTCAACAGGAACGTATTACTGTCGCGGAATCCAAGGACAACCGTTTTTTCAACCTTTTTAAGTTCTTTTGCCAACTGGAGCATCGGAGGAATACCGATACCGCCGGCAACAAGAATAGCTTTATCTTCTTTTAATGTAAATCCATTTCCAAGGGGTCCCATGATCTTTATCCATGAATCGACCGGTATCTGGGAAATCTCTCTTGTACCTTCACCTGCCACACGATATACGATACGAATGGCTTTTGTAAGTTTTGCCACTTCACAAATACTGATCGGACGCGGCAGCATACGTGTGCCTTCATTGCAATAAAGATTGATAAACTGACCCGGTTTGCAATACTGGGCCAATTCACCCACATCCAGCCACATACTCCAAATGTCACCTGTCAGATTTCTGTGGGACATAATACGAACTTCTGTAAATTCTTTTTCACTCATCTGTCTATCTCCTATCTGAGGCCTGCTCCAACCTGAATATCTTCGATCATATCAATCACAGCCTGACGGGATGCATCTGCAAATCCTTCAGCACCAAATTTCGCATATTTTTCCTGCTTATAAGCCGCAATAATACCGCGGGAAGAATTAACGATCGCACCAAGGCCGTCTTCATTGAAATAATTGACAAGGTCAGATCCCTTGGCACCCTGTGCACCATAACCCGGTACAAGGATAAAATTCTTCTTCATAATATTACGCAGAACCTTACCCATCTCCGGATAAGTTGCACCAACAACGGCACCTACGTAACTGTAGCCGCATTTGCCGACATGCTGATTGCCCCATTCAACAACCTTTTCAGCCACCCATTCATAAAGAGGACGTCCATCGATCAGACGATCCTGGAATTCGCCGCTGGATGGATTGGATGTCTTTGTCAGGATAAACATACCTTTCTTTTCAGGAATAGCAACATCAACAAACGGCTGTACACTGTCTGTACCCATGTATGGATTGATCGTAATAAAATCTTCATCAAAACCATAGAAGGCATTGTTTCCAACCTGAGCTTTACCCAGATGACCGGTTGCATAAGCTCCCGATGTGGAACCAATATCGCCACGCTTAATATCACCGATCACAATAAGATCTTTTTCGTGGCAGTAATCCAGTGTTTTCTTAAATGCAATGATTCCAGGAATGCCAAACTGTTCGTACATGGCAATCTGTGGTTTCACTGCAGGGATAAGGTCATAAGTTGCGTCAACAATCGCTTTGTTGAACTGCCATATAGCCTCTGCAGCACCTTCCAGTGTTTCTCCAAATTCCGCATACGCTTTTTTCTTAAGGAACTCCGGAACGTAGTCAAGCATCGGATCCAGTCCGACTTCAATCGGAGCACCTGTTTTCTGTATTTTCTCCACCAATTTATCAATCATGGTCAAATCCTCCCGTTCTATATAGTTCATATCGTAACCATTTGGATATAGTATATCACATCCAATGACCGATTAACAGACTTTTTAGCGTCTTCTGCCATTCCTTTTATCCGCCGTTTTACTGTTTTTCCGATCCAATCTTCTGTCCGATTTCCATTCCTGCTTTTGGCCTTTTTTGCCGTCTCTGCGGCGGTCCTTCGGCCGTTCGGAATGCCATTCAGAACGGGCATCATCTCTTCTTCGACGGTCGCCTCCCGGACGTCCCACCTTCTTTTTGATCCGGTCTGTAAAACGCGGTCTTTCCTCAATATCTCTAAAGGTATCTTCCGGAATCTGTCTGCTCAAGAAGGCTGCTGCCACATCCATGATCGTATACTCCTGGAATTCCTCCTGAGCCATGATCTTTTCGATCAGATCCGAATATCTGTCCAGATTGCCTTTTTCCATCACTTTGAGAAGCTCCTTCATCACAAGCTGGGTCCGCACATGGGCAATATCCGCACTTTGAGGGATCTTTTTATATTTAATCTTCGCCTTTGTATAATTCATGATCTCACGAAGCTTGTACATATCCCGACGTCCGACGAAGGAATAGGCGACACCTTCCCGATTGGCTCTTCCGGTTCTTCCGATACGGTGAACATAATATTCCAGATCTTCCGGAAGATCGTAGTTAAATACAGCCTCCACATTTTCAATATCCAATCCGCGGGCTGCCACATCGGTCGCAATGAGGATTTCCGCACGTCCCTCTTTAAATGTCTTCATGACCCAGTCTCTCTGGGACTGTTTCATATCCCCATGAAGTCCTGTGGCCTGATAGCCTCTGGCGATCATTTCATGGGTCAGTTCATCCACCTGACGCTTTGTATTACAAAAGATCATGGACAGCTTAAAATCATTGACATCGATGAGACGAGCCAAAACATCCACCTTGTTCTCCTGGTTCACTTCCAGATAAAACTGACGGATATTCGGCATAGTGATCTGTGTTTTTGTAATCTGGACACGAACCGGATCTGTCAGATATTTTTTCGTAATATCCAGAATCTCCCGGGACATTGTTGCGGAAAATAAAACCGTCTGTCGTTCCTCCGGAACCGACTCCAGTATAACATCAATATCCTCACGAAATCCCATGTTCAGCATCTCATCGGCTTCGTCCAAAACCATGTACCGCAGATTTTCCAAGCGGATCGTATGACGACGCATATGATCCATGAGACGTCCCGGAGTTGCCACGATAATCTGCGGCTTGCGTTTCAATGCCATGATCTGACGATCCATATTCTGACCGCCGTAAATCGGTACCACCCGGATGGAATGTTTATACTTCGTCAGCTTCAGCAGTTCATTCGTTGTCTGAACAACCAGTTCGCGTGTTGGACAAAGGACAAGTGCCTGCACATACCGACCCTCCAGTTCAATGCCTTCAATCACAGGAATTCCAAACGCACAGGTCTTTCCCGTTCCCGTAGGTGCCTGGGCAACAATATCCCGACCTTCCATCATCGGGCCGATACTCTGGCTCTGAACCGGTGTAGCCTCCTCAAATCCCATATCGCGGACAGCCCGCTTCATTTCATCCGATATTTCCAATTCTTCAAATAATATTTTTTCCATCTTTCCCTCTTTTTTCTCTCTCTTTTATTTTATATACATCAGATTCTAAGAATTGCTCTGACAAATCCCCACAAAACGCTGATCACAATATTCTGCACAGCACCAAGCACTGTTGACAAAACACCTGTGAGTGCCAAAATTGCAATGACAATATAACCATTATTATGTACACGTCCCTGGAGATAATTCTCATCATCAAACATAAGAATACCCAGAGCTTTTGAACCATCCAACGGTGGTACGGGGATCAGATTGAATATGCCAAGCCCCACATTCAGCACAACAAAATAGTTCATCAGTTTATATAGCCAGAGCAATACACCGTTGACAAAACCTCCGGTAAACTTATAAATGATCCCCATAACAAACAGACCGATAATCGCCATCAGAAAATTGGCCGCCGGTCCGGCAAGGCAGGTGAGTAAAACACCCTTTTTCCGGTCTTTATAATACCATGAATTAATACGCACCGGTTTGGCCCATCCAAAGTGGAAAAATATCAGACACAATGTTCCCAAAGGATCCAGATGATGCAATGGATTCATTGATAATCGTCCATCCTGCATCGGTGTGGGATCGCCCATTTTCCACGATACATAACCATGGGCATATTCATGTCCGCAGATTGCCAGCAAAGCCGCCGGAACCAGATAGATCAAATCGTTTAAATTCATAAAAGCCTCCCATCTCATTAAATAAAGTGCCCTGCCTTGGGCAGAGCACTTTCATTGCTAAAACACACTGGTAACAAGCCATGGAATAAAATAACTGATAATACACATGATTACCGTTGCCATACAGATACCAAGGATGATCGCCGGAAAGGCTTTTTTAAACCGGATATTCAATAAGGACGCGATCAAAGATCCTGTCCATGCTCCTGTACCCGGCAGCGGAATGCCTACAAATAAAACAAGGCCAATAAATTCATATTTCTGAATCTTTTCACTCTTGCCCATAGATTTCTGTTCCAGCTTTTCAATCTTTGGCTTAATCCATTTTGTCTTCTTCAACCAGTTAAAAATCGGTGTAATAAATGCCAGAATAAACGGCACTGGAATAATATTACCAATAACGCAGATCACTACGGCTTTTGCGATTGGAATACCCAAAAGTGCTGCCGTAACAAGTCCGCCTCTGAGTTCCAGGATTGGCACCATCGAGATAATAAACACGATCATCTCCTTGGATACAACGCCGCTCAGAGTCGTGGTAAACCACGCAATCAACGCATCTGTCATACTACTGTTCCCTTTCTTTTTGCTTTTTTAGCTTCTCTTTTCAATCGTTTCTTTTTTAATTTATTTGCAGCCTTATTACCGATACGTATTTCACGTTCGAAGGCAAATGCACCCATTATGCCCAATAATACCAACTGTATACAGGCTGTGATCTGATTGATCCTTTTCTGTGATAATTTCATATTCTATACCTCCTTTTTCAGGTTTCCGGTCATTTGAATATTCTATCATAAAATAACATCATATACAATCTTAAACATTAAAAGCACCATAACAACAAGAATCATCGGCCGGATAAAAGCTGCTCCCTTTTTCAATGCCATGCCCGAACCGAAATAACTTCCCATCACATTACAGGCTGCCGCCGGCAGAGCCGCCATCCAAAGCACGTTGCCGCTTAAGGCATAGGTGATCAATGATGCGTAATTGGATGCCAGATTTAAAATCTTTGCATTGCCGGATGCTGTCTTTAAATCATACTTCATTATTATGGAAAAGGCAATAATGGCAAAGGTTCCCGTTCCCGGACCAACCATACCGTCATAAAATCCGATAAACAGACCGATCAGGATCGCCATAAAGATTTTCTTCTTTTTTGACAATGTATCCGAAAGATTTTCCTCCCCGTATCCCCGGTTCAAAAAAATGATCGCTGCTGCCACCGGTAAAAACACAATAACGATCTTCTTCAGAAAATCATCATCGAGAAGAAGAACGATCTGTGCTGCCATCCCCGACCCGCAGAAAGAACCTGCTGCCGCCAATAAAGCCACAGGGATATCCATGGCCCGATTTCTAAAAAATCGAAAAGATGCCAATGTTGTGCCGCAGGCACTGGAGAATTTATTGCACCCGTAAGCCATATGTGCCGGCATACC
>JAXJRF010000052.1:0-8667 GCA_036310765.1 Frisingicoccus sp. | reverse complement strand
CCGACAAACTACTGGATGTTCTGCCGTCATCTGAAAGACAACGGACTGAACGTGCTGGGAATTGGCGACCAGCCTTACGACGAGCTGGATCCAAATTTAAAAAACAGTCTGAATGAATATTACAAAGTCAGCAGCCTTGAAAACAGCGAGGAAGTTTACCGCGCCGTTGCCTTTTTCATTTTCAAATACGGCCGGATCGACTGGCTGGAATCCAATAACGAATACTGGCTGGAACGTGACGCAAAACTCCGTACAGACTTTAATATCACAAGCGGTTTTCAGACAGCAGATATTCCACGTATCAAATATAAGTCCAAGATGAAGGAATACTACCAGAAAGCCGGTATTGCGACTGCCCGCTATCATCTGGTGGACAATATTGAAAACTGTCTCGCCTTTGCAAAAGAAGTCGGTTATCCAATCGTGGCAAAACCGGACAACGGCGTTGGTGCATCCCATACCTTCAAGCTTAAAAATGACGAAGATATGTATAACTTCTTTAACGAAAAATGGTCCGATACCCTTTATATCATGGAAGAATTCATTAATGGCGAAATTATTTCCTACGATGCAGTCATCGACTCCAAGGGCGAACCATTATTTGAAACAGGCAATGTGACACCATTCTCTCTGATGGATGTGGTCAATGAATCCGGTAATTCCATTTACTTTATCCAGAAGGAGCTGCCGGAGGATACCCGTCAGGCAGGGCGTGCAACCGTAAAGAGTTTCAACGTAAAGAGTCGTTTTGTTCACTTTGAATTTTTCCGTCTCTTATCCGATCACGAAGGTCTTGGCAAAAAGGGCGACGTTATGGCCCTTGAAGTCAATATGCGCCCAAGCGGCGGCTTCACCCCGGATATGATCAACTTCGCCCACAGTACCGATGTATACAAAATCTGGGCCGACATGATCGCATTTGACCATTCCACAATGCCAGTTGGTGAACACGCCTTCTGTGCCTATGCCGGACGTCGTGACGGAAAAAACTTTGTTCTGAGTCACGATGATATCATGGCAAAATACGGCTACTGTATGAAGATGGTCGGACGTATTCCGGAAGCCCTTTCCGGTGCCATGGCGAACCAGATGTACATGGCAACCTTCGCTACCCGCGAGGAAATGGATCAATTCTATAAAGATGTCCTTGAATGCAGATAGTATTTTCTGTAAAGAAATGGCAGGAGCCGGTAATCGCACCAGTCCTGCCATATTTTATTTCTTTCTGCTTTTCCATTCACTGATCCCATAATACACCGCGAACATGATGGAAGATATGGACCAGGATATCGGATAACTCAGCATAACCGTATTCATTCCCGGCCATATCGACGGTGCAAATATCGCCCAGAGATTTCGTATTCCGAAAACACTGACAAAGGTTATGACCATTGGGGCAAAACTGTTGCCCTTGCCTTTAATAACACCGCCGAACAATTCGGTTCCCGTATAGGTAATGTAGGTTGGGAGCAGAAAATAGATATACTGGAGACCGAGTTCCAAAACCGTCGCATCGGTTGAAAATACACTCATCAGCGGCTTTGCAAACATAAGGATCGGAAGACAGATTACCGCTGTAAGCCCTATGCCCATTCCAACGCCTACCCAAACGCCTTTTTTCACTCGTTCTGTCTTGCCTGCCCCGTAGTTTTGTCCGGTAAATGTCATAATAGCCGTTCCAAAAGCCCCCATCGTCAGCCAGAAAACACCCTCGATCTTACTGATCGCTGTCCATGCCGCTACGACATCCGTTCCAAACAGGTTGACCTGTGCCTGGATGACGATATTCGATACGGTATAAAACATATTTTGAAATCCTGCCGGAAGTCCGACGTTTACGATCTGCCGTAAAACCTCCGGATAGGCCTCGCATTTTTTAAGCACCAGCCGATAGCTTTCCTTTGTCGTCAAAAGGGTTTTCAATACAAGAATCGCACTGACAAGCTGTGACAGAATGGTTGCCAAAGCCGCCCCCAGAATTCCCATATGAAAAACCGCAACAAATAAAATATCCAGGCCGATATTAACAAAGGTGGTAAATATCAGATAGTATAAAGGCCGTTTTGCATCGCCGACAGCTCTCAGGATTCCCGAACCCATGTTATACAATAACGAAGGAATGACACCAAGAAAATAGACCTTCAGATACAATGTTGCCGCTGACAAAATATCCTCCGGTGCATTCATCCATTTAAGGGCAATGGGTGAACCAAAAAATCCGACAAACATCAAGATTGCCCCTGCGATCAATGCCAGTTTCATTGATGTTCGGACACCGTAGGTCAATCGTTTCTCATCCTTTGCTCCATAGCAATGAGAAATAATAACCCCGGCTCCTGTGGAGGCTCCAATAAAAAATCCGACAGACAGATCCACCAGCAATCCTGATGTGCCGCCCAATGCCGCCAATGCCTCTTTTCCAACAAACCTGCCCACGATGACCGCATCCACCGTCGTATACATCTGTTGAAAAATCGACCCGAACCATATCGGGAAAAAATATAATAATAAGTTTTTCCAGATACTCCCCTCTGTTATGTCTCTTGCCACTTTCCTTTCCATCTTACGCCCTCACTTTATCGTTGTTATGCAGCTTTATATACTTATCAAATCCCGTCATTAAAATTATGCCCAGTCATAGGGATATTTTTTCCTTTTTTCTGGCGGTAATCCATTCTCAATTCTAACGCCCCATTCATGCATTTTTGCCATAAATTCCTGCTCATTCACTTCGTATGCATTTACTGCATTTTTATATTCCGTCTTCCATGTCCGGTCTTCCTCATCTACCGGAAACGTCACATAAAAATAATCCAAATACGGTCTTATTGGTGCATAATAAGACGGATGACTCCAGTTCATTTCTCCAATTTTTTTTTTGCAAAAAATAACACCTCTTTTAGGGTCATCACCATTCGCCCAATATTGTTCAAGTCGTTTTGTTTTCAACTCATTCCAGAAGTACTTTCTTCTGAATTTCCAAAAACATACTTCGCAACCTTCTGCATCCATTATAATTGTCTTTCCATTGCAAAACCATGTTGAGACAAACATATATAATATGAGAAAATAGCAAAAAACCCAACCTATAAGTTCCTTACCTTCCATCCCCAAAACAATTCCTGCACATAAACAAACAAACTCTCCTATGATACCTGCTATATATCTTCTATGCGCATTTGATTTGATAATCATAATCTTCCTCCATTAAATCTTCACTCATTATATGTGTATCTTCTTCGACAATCTAATAAACTGGAATCCACTAATCCTACACACAAAAATCCAGCTTCATCGCAATGTCTGTCCAGAATTTCTCGAATTTCCTCAAGCCGTTCATACTTTTCATCTTCAATATAAAACGTTTTCACCGTATTTCCATTACGATTTTTTTCATGAATACACCGTAGTGCAACAAAATCTTCACCGAAATTTACAAGAATCCCTATTTCATGATTATATTTCAGCATTTCCAAAATCTTATAGACTCTGCATTTAGTGTAACCTGTTATAGAATCTCTAAGTTTTTGATTCTCTTTCTGAACATATGCTTTAATGGTTTCTTGTGTCTCCCGTTTTGCTTTAAGCATGTCCGATAAAATCAGCTGATTGTCTGAATACATATAAGAGCTTTTCTGTTCCATAGAAACATCAAGTTCTACATTCCACTCATGCATTTTAGCCATGAATTTTTCTTCATCAACATTATATTTTTCAGAGACTGTACATCCTCTGCGTATCAAAGGCTGATTCATTGAAAAATACACAAAAAAATACGATAAGAAAAATGGTCTGAACAATGCGTAATCTTCTGGACGAGTTCGTTCTGATTTTCCAATCTGGCTTTTTGAAAAAATAATACCTCTACGTTCTACCGGCAATGACTCTGATGGCAAGCACCCTAATCCATCCCATCGTTCTATACGCTTTACCTTTAATTCTTTCCACAAATATTTTTTTTGTAAAAATAAAATTTGAACTGTACATCCTTCTGAATCCATAATCAATGTTTTAGCTATAGCAAACCATTGATTTAAAGAAAATAATATAACCCATCCTGTTGAAACGATTGCAATTTTTATACCGAACTCAATCCAGAATAAAAACAAGAGTAATACGGAAAGTATAACCATTACGCCCATTTCTATATGAGCATCTTTATGTGATCGGATAATCATTTATAGTCACCTCTAAAACCTTTGTTTGCATATTATTTTTAAACTATATTTAATGTTATCGACTAAAACGCTCTCAATCTTCTTTCTTTATTTTCTGTTCCTACATACGTTTCAAACATTCCTTTTTCCACCAAAGACATATATAAGACCGATGATATCCCCCTGAAGATTCGTAACATAGTAGTATTCAACTCCATTATACATTACAGCAATCGGATTTCCAACACTGTTATAGGTGAATTTCAGGTTATGAGATGACGATTTTTCCTGAATCAGAAGATTCCCACTATACATATAAGTTGTATATCTTCCATTTGCATTCTTAGCCGCTCTCTGATGGTTATGGTTGTAAACATAAAATGCACTTGTACCATCCGCATTTTTGATTGTTTTGCGGATGTTTTTCAAATAAAAAATTGTTAAAATCAGATTGAAGTCCTCGCCAATTTCCCTAACTCCCAAAGAATCCTGTCATTGCAATTCATTTCATCATCTGATAATATAAATAAATAATGACAAAAAGAGAGGGCTTTACTATGAGTGAAGAATTAATGAACGATTGCAGCACAGACAGCTGCACCAGCGATTGTTCCTCTTGCGGATGCAGCTGCGGAAGTGCTGCACCACAGCCAAACATTGTTCCTTTGGCATTTGAAGATGGAACCGTTGTAAATTGCATGGAAATTACAAGATTTGATGTTGATGGCAATACTTATGTTGTTCTTTTACCATTAAATGAAGATGGACAGAATGAAAGTGGAAGTGTTTACGTTTACCGTTTCGTAACAGATGAAAATGGACAGACACTCCTTTCAAATATTGAAAGCCAGGAAGAATACGAAAAAGTTTCCGAAGTATTCAATCAGATGGTTTCCAGCATGATGGGCTAATTATAGGATCTGTAATGCAAAAGGCGGCTTTTAGACCAATGTCTTTAAGCCGCCTTTTTATGTATTTTACTCTCTGACTGCCGAATACGCCTGCTCATAAAAAATTTCCTGAGAATTAATTGGTGTTTCTCCGGATTCCCTTTTATGATAAATGCCATTGGCATCCTGAATTCTTCCCTTTTCATTATCCTGGAGCATCAACTGGAACATATCATGGATTCTTTTCTTAATATCCTCATCCAGAATTGGTGCTGCGACCTCTACCCGCCTTACCGTATTTCTGGTCATAAAGTCTGCCGATGCAATGTAAATTTTCTCATTTTCTCCCGTTCCGCTAATATAAATTCGGGAATGTTCCAGGAATCTTCCCACAATACTGATTACCGTAATATTTTCTGTAAATCCCGGTACTTGAGGACGCAGACAGCAAATTCCCCGGACGATCAGTTCAATCTTAACCCCGGCCTGACTTGCCTCGATCAGTTTATCAATCAGCACCTTGTCCGTAAGGGAATTGATCTTTGCACCGAAATAACCAGCTTTTCCTTCTTTTGCAAGGCGAATCTGTTCATCCAACATGTCACATATCTTATTTTGGAGGCATTTTGGTGCAACGAGCAGGTAGGATGTATCCTCCACTACTTCCCCCATTTGAAGTGCCGCAAATACTCTTGCTGCCTCAGCTCCAATCTCCTGATTGGCTGTCATAAGCGAAAGGTCCGTATACATACTCGCTGTTTTTTCATTATAATTTCCGGTGCCAATCTGAGTCAAATACGAAAATCCCCGATCCGGTGCCGTTCTCGTGATCAGACACAATTTGGAATGAACCTTGTATTTGCCAAGACCGTACAGAATCTGACATCCGGCTTCCTGAAGACGCTTTGAAACTTCAATATTATTTCCCTCATCAAAACGTGCCCGAAGTTCAATAAGTACAATGACTTCTTTTCCATTTTCAGCGGCCTCCACCAGAGCATCAATAATTTTGCTCCGATTGGCAACCACACGATACAGGGTCATTTTAATGGACACAACACTGTCGTCATTTGCCGCTTCCTCAAGCATCCGTATAAAAGGTTTCATAGACTCGAATGGATAAGAAAGCAGGATATCCTTTTCTTCAATCTGGGAAATTACGCTGCGTTTGAGATCAACCGATGCCGAATTTCTCGGACTCCGCTTTTCATAAAATAATTCCTTTTTATCCGCCAGATATCGCTGAATCTGAAATACAAAAGAAAGATCGATCGGCGTATTCTCATAGATAAAATGATGGGTATGGATGCCAAGGTGATCTGCCAGATCTTTCACCGCCTTTTCGCTCAACTGACGACTCAATTCCACGCGGACAGGCTCCAGCTTATTTCTTTTTTTGATCAGATTTTCCATAACATCCCGATAATCCAAATCCTCATCGTAAATATCCATGGCATCAATATCTGCATTTCGCGTAACACGTATGATGGCCTTCTCCCGAATCGTATATTTGCTGTAAAGTTTGGATGCAAAATGAAGGATCAATTCCTCTGCCAGCATAAATGTTCCCGGTCTTGTCGGAATTTCAATCAGTCTTTCAAACACACCGCTGCGGCATGGAACAATACCAATCTTTCGTTTTCCCTTCGGTGTTGACAGAAAAACAACCGCATAAAGCTGTTTATTATTCAAAAATGGAAATGGATGCTGTTTGCTTATAATGGTCGGAGAAAGGAAAGGTGCGATATAGGCATCAAAATATTTTTCAAGCAGTTCCCCTTCATTATTGGACAGTTTTTGGAAATTAATGATCCGCACACCTTGTGGCTCCAATTCACCCATAAGCTGCTCATAAACAACCGCCTTTTTATTTTCCAGAGTTTTCGTTTTCTTAAAAATAGCTTTCACCTGTTCCCGGCTGCTCATGCCGGTTTTGTTTTCACAAATAATCTCATCCGAGTTCATCTGCGTCATCAGTGTACCAACCCTGACCATAAAGAATTCATCAAGATTGGTCTGAAAAATGGATGCAAAGGTTAATCTCTCCGCCAACGGCACTTTTGGATTTGCCGCCTCATCCAACACACGCTCATTAAAGGAAAGCCATGAAAGCTCCCTGTTCGTGTAACAGTCTATGCTGTCTTTTTTCTCACTTTCCTTAATCTGCTTATCCTTCATCAGTCTATCCTCACTTTTATCTTTTCTTATCAGCATTTTAATCTTGCTGAATATGCATTCTGTTAATTTTCTCATAATTCAATTTTAAATGTGCTTTTTATTCAGCAGATATCCTTCCCGAACACCACCGGAACATACATCAATACAGTCTGCCCCAAATTTTTTTGAAAGAGTCTCCAGAATCATAAGGCCGGGAATGATCGTGTGAAAACGTTCCGGACAGTATTTAATGATCAGATCGATTCTGTCCTGTCCCTTCTTTTCAAGATATTTACGCAATTCCTTAATCTGCTTTCGCTGAATCTTTGTATTGTCCTCTTCATTTCTGAAATGATGATTCGCAATCCTTAAAATTGCTCTGGCACTTCCGCCCACAGCATACAATGTACAGTTTTTCATGCCTTTGTATCGGGTCGGTGCATCCTGAAATACGTCTCCTATAGTGGCATACATGGCATCCCGTTCATTTTTTGTCGGAAATACATGTCCGTTGACATTCTGTTTATAGAGGTTTAAAGAACCAATCGGATAACTTTGATTACTCTGAGGACCTTCCTTGGAAAATACTGTAATCTCCGTACTTCCGCCTCCGATATCCACTAAAAATCCCTGTTCCGGGTGCTTTTCCTGAACGAGACCGTAATAGCCCAGAATGGCTTCCTGTTTTCCGGACAGCACCTCGATCTGCCGTCCCGTATTCTCAGTGATCTGAGCCAGTGCTTCTTTCTGATTTTCAATATTTCTAAGAGATGCGGTTGCAAATACATCCACTTTCTGAATATCAAGCAAGCCCAAAATCTGATTAAAATCCTTCAACGCATCAATTGCCGCCTGTATGCCATTTTGAGACAGCACGCCATTCTCCACATATCCGGCAATACCGGCCACAACCTTCTTCTGAAAAAGTTTTGTAATGCTTGAATCAATAACTTCATAAACACATAAGCGGATCGTATTTGATCCCATATCGATCAGTGCATATTTCAAACCAATTTCACCTCTTCCTTTGCTGCAGTTACAATATCTCCCACACCGCCTAAAATGACTGTCGGCTGATAAGCAAATCTTCCCGGTGTTTCTTTTGAGGAAACGCCGGACAGGACGAGTACCGTATCAATTCCACTCTCTGTACCGGCAATAATATCCGTATCCATGCGATCGCCGATAATAACCGCATCTTCCGAGTGACATCCGAGCATCCGAAGTCCTGTACGCATCATCAGTGGATTTGGTTTGCCGCAGAAATAAGCCTTCTTACCTGTGGCCATTTCAATCGGTGCGATCAATGCCCTGCAGGCCGGTGCGATTCCATTTTCAATCGGACCGGACAGATCGGAATTTGCTCCGATCAATCGTGCCCCGTTAAGGACGAGATTTACCGCTTTGGTCAATGTATCCAGTGAATAAGTCCGGCCTTCGCCCACAACGACATAGTCCGGGTT
>JAXJRF010000051.1:0-15506 GCA_036310765.1 Frisingicoccus sp. | reverse complement strand
GTTGAGAGATGCCTTTGAAGAGTATGGTGTGAAGGAATATATCCTTGTTGAGAAAAATGGTGTGACCATTGCTGTGACCGGCGTATTTGGCATTGACAGTCTTCTCTGTGCTCCGAATTGCCCGTTGGAATTTAAAGATCCGGTGGAGGCTGTCAAAGAAACAGTGGCAGATATCCGGGCAAATACAGATGCGGATATGATCGTCTGTGTTTCACATGGCGGTGTAGCATCCAATGAGGACAAGTCGGAGGATGAAATCCTGGCAAAAAATGTGCCGGAACTGGATTTGATCGTCAGTGGACATACCCATACAAAATTGGATGAACCGATCGTTCATGGCGATACCTATATCGTATCCGCCGCCGAGTATGGAAAATATTTGGGACATATGTCCATGACACAGAAAGATGACGGCAGATGGACGATGGACAGCTATGAATTGAAAACAGTCAGTGAAGACATCGAGCCGGATGCCGATACCCAGGCGAAAGCCGATGCCCTGATGGCGATGGTTGACAGTAAATATATGAGCCTGTTTGGCTACACAAAGGATCAGATTTTATGTACCAATGAGATCGAATTTGCGCCCCAATCTGACACCTATGAACTGCACACAGAAGTGAATCTGGGCAGTATTATAGCAGATGCCTACACGTATTCGGCAGAAAAAGTTCTGGGTGAGGGAACGGTGGATGTGGCGATCGCACCGTCGGGAACGATACGGGATACATATGCTATGGGAAATATCACGCCTGAAATTGTATTTAATTCCTTCTCACTGGGTATAGGAGAGGATGGCATTCCGGGATACCCGCTGATACGTGCTTATTTAACCGGAAAAGAACTTAAAATGGTTGCAGAAATCGATGCAAGTATTTCGGATTTTATGCCGACAGCCCGTTTGTATACGGATGGATTGTACTGGAGCTACAATCCGAACCGAATGATTCTCAATAAGGTGACCGATGCGTATATCTGCAATGGAAATGAAGAGCGGATCGAATTGGAAGACGATAAGCTTTACAGTGTTGTCACCGACTTTTATACGTCGCAGATGCTCAGTGGTGTGACAGATATGTCCTATGGGCTGCTTTCCCTTGTTCCGAAGTTTGAAGACGGAACACCGATCACAGACTTTAAAGATGCCGTTATTACAGGAGATGGAAGAGAATTAAAAGCCTGGGCGGCCATCGCTGGATATATGGAATCCTTTGAAGATACGGATGGTGACGGCGTTGGCAACGTACCGGAAAAATATGCCGCACCGGAAGGTCGAAAAATTGTGGAAAACAGCAGGCATATTGGCGATTTACTGAAGAATCCGAATAAATTCTTCTTTATGATCATCGGAGTGGTGGCACTGATCATTGCCATCGTCGTCCTTGTTATCTGGCTGATCATTCGAATGATAAAAAGAAAAAAACGGAAATTGTAACAGGAATTTTGCTTTTTTTTCGCACTATCTCTGTTAAAAAATGTCGATGCCTGTTTTGTGCTGTCAAACGGTGTAACACCGGGTCGAACATTGCGATTGGTTACGCTTGCGACACTCCTTTTTCAGATAATATAATACAAATAGTTTCGTAGATAGAAGGAGGAGAATGGTGTGAGCAAGATTAATGTAGCGATTGTGGATGATAATGAACGTATGGTGACACTTTTGGAAAATATTTTGAATGAAGACAGCGATATTTCCGTTGTAGGTAAAGGTGGGGATGGTTTACAGGCTTTGAATCTGATCAAGGAGAAAGAACCGGATGTGGTACTCCTTGATCTGATCATGCCGAAACTGGATGGTCTGGAGGTCATGCAGAAGGTCAATCAGGAGAAAAATCTGAAAAAAAAACCGGAATTTATCGTGATTTCGGCGATCGGTCAGGAAAATATTACGGAGGATGCCTTTGGACTTGGGGCCAGCTACTATATTATGAAACCTTTTGACAATGCCATGGTGCTTAACAAGATCCATCAGGTGAAAAGGAATAAAACGATGAAACTGGTACATACAAAGCCGAATATGGTAGCTGAGAATACGCAGGTCTACGGCAGCCGCAATCTGGAAAATGATGTGACCAATATTATTCATGAGATTGGTGTTCCTGCACACATTAAGGGTTATCAATATCTGAGAGATGCCATTATCATGTCGGTAGAGAATCGGGAAGTGATCAACTCGATCACGAAGGTGCTTTATCCGACCATTGCCAAGATGAATCAGACGACTTCAAGTCGTGTGGAGCGGGCCATCCGGCATGCAATTGAGGTGGCATGGAGCAGGGGCAAGATGGATACCATCAATGAACTCTTTGGGTACACGATCAATACAGGCAAAGGAAAGCCGACGAATTCGGAGTTTATTGCCCTTATTTCAGATAAAATACGTCTGGAATATAAAACCAAAGGGTGAGTGGGAAGAATTATCTTTCAATATCCGTTCCAATATTGTATAATATAGACAATAAATGTCGTGAGGGAGGAGCGGATAAAATGAAGAAGATTTTATTTGTTGCATCAGAGGCGGTACCCTTTATTAAAACCGGGGGATTAGCAGATGTAGCCGGAACATTGCCGAAATCATTTGATAAGAATGAGTTTGATGTACGTGTCGTTATCCCAAAGTATCGGGCAATTCCTGAACATTATCGTGATCAGATGAAATACCGCACCCATTTTTATATGGATTTTGCGGGAGAAAACAGATATGTGGGTATTATGGAGCTTGAGTGGGACGGCATCCTATTTTATTTTATAGATAATGAATATTATTTTTATGGTCCGAAACCATATGAGGATGGCATTTGGGATTTGGAGAAGTTTGCTTATTTCAGTAAAGCAGCACTTTCGATTTTGCCTGTGGTTGATTTTCAACCGGACGTGATTCACTGCCATGACTGGCAGACAGGTCTGTTGCCAGTGTATTTGAAGACAGACTTCTGTCGGGGAGAATTTTTCTCCAGAATGAAAACGGTGATGACGATCCATAATCTCAAGTTTCAGGGAACATGGCGAATGGAGGATATTAAAAATATCACAGGATTTCCATGGGAATTATTTACCAACGATAAGCTGGAGGCATATAATAATGCCAATTATCTGAAAGGTGGCCTTGTATATGCCGACTGGATCACAACGGTCAGCCCGACCTATTCGGAGGAGATTAAGACACCATTTTTTGGCGAAGGCCTGAATGGTCTCTTGACTGCCCGTTCGGGGCAGATCAGCGGTATTTTAAATGGTATCAACTATGACGAATATGATCCGGAAGATGATCTTCTTCTGCCATACCCGTATAATGCCAATAACTTCCGCAAGATAAAGATGAAGAATAAACTGGCTCTCCAGGAAGAACTTGGACTGGAAAAGAATGAAAAGAAATTTATGATCGGTATCGTTTCCCGTCTGACGGATCAGAAGGGATTTGACCTTGTTGCCTATATGATGGATCAGATATGTGCAGACGATGTTCAGCTCGTCGTTCTCGGCTCCGGAGACCGGAAGTATGAAGGGATGTTTGAGCATTATGCATGGAAATATCCGGACAGGGTTTCTGCGAATATTAAATATTCCGATGAACTTTCCCATAAGATTTACGGCTCCTGTGACGCATTTCTTATGCCGTCTCTGTTTGAGCCATGCGGTCTGAGCCAGTTGATGAGTCTGCGTTATGGAACTGTTCCGATCGTTCGTGAAACCGGCGGTCTGAAGGATACAGTACAGCCATACAATGAATATGAATCGACAGGTACAGGTTTCAGCTTTGCCAATTATAACGCCCATGAGATGATGGATACGATTAATTATGCGAAACGTGTGTATTATGATAAAAAACGTGAATGGAACAAGATCGTTGATCGCGGGATGGCGGTAGATTTCTCTTGGAAAGCTTCCGCACGCAGATATGAAGATCTGTATCGGTCATTATAATGAAGATGAATTTAAAGAAAACCTGGGTGGTCTGCCTGCTCGCATCAGTGAGCTGTTTCTTTTGGGGCAGTGCCTTCCCGGGGGTTAAGATAGGATATGCGTGGTTTCATATTGCATCGGGGGATGCGGCAGCCCAAATTCTATTTGCGGGATGCCGCTTTTTCCTTGCCGGAATTCTGGTCATTCTTTTTGGCAGTATGCTTTCCGGCCGCTTTTTGAAACCAAAAGGAGCAGAGTGGAAACATGCGGCTGTGATCAGTCTTTTTCAGACGATTCTTCAGTATGTATTATTTTATATCGGGCTTGCCCATACCGCAGGAACAAAAGCATCGATTATCGTCGGTTCCAATGTTTTTATTGCCATATTGATCGCTTGTCTTGTGTTTCGGCAGGAAAAACTGACAAAAGAGAAGATTATTGGCTGTATTGTCGGATTTGCCGGTGTTGTCATTATTAATTTGACACCGGGCGGTATATCTCTGGATATGAGCTTTCAGGGTGAGGGGCTGGTACTTATTTCGACGGTAGCCTACGCCTGTTCCTCTTCGATCATGAAGATTTATTCCAAAACGGATGATCCGGTCATGTTAAGTGGCTATCAGTTTTTTATCGGCGGTGTGGTGATGATGGCTGCCGGATATTTGATGGGCGGCAGGGTAATGTTGCCGGATGCTAAAGGGATGATGATGCTTTTTTATCTTGCCTTTGCTTCGGCGGCGGCCTACACGATCTGGAGCCAGCTTTTGAAATACAATCCGGTTTCAAAGGTGGCGGTGTTCTGTTTTATGACACCGGTGTTTGGCGTCCTTCTTTCCACCGTATTATTACAGGAATCAGATCAGATTTCGCTGTTTCAGGGGGCAGCAGCCTTGATTTTGATCACTACTGGAATTATTATCAGTCATAGAGTTCAAAAGAATGTTGACAGATAGATTCGATTAAGATACAATGGTGATTGTCGGTCACGAAGGCCGATGGCAGTTTTAAACTGTGCGGATTTTTAAGTTAGTTTTTTGGGTGAATTAAACCACGAAGGTTTGACGTTATTTTTATGCAAATCTTTGTGGTTTTTTTATGTCACAAAATTTGCATTGTTTATGAGAAAATTAATTTAAAGTGAGGAAAAAGTATGAAAAAAAGAATAATGTCTGTTTTTCTTGCAGCAATCATGGTCATGGGTTTTGTGACAGGCTGTGGCAGCGATAAAAAAGAAACAATGATGGAAACAGTAAATGAAGAAAAGGATGAAGTGATTATTTCCATTTCCAGTGAACCGGATACCCTCGACCCATGTCAGGGATGGGGACATGGAACAACGCCCCTTGTCCAGAGTACATTGGTCGAATATAAACAGGATATGAGTTTTGCCTATGATTTGGCTACCGAATATTCCCTGGATGAAAGCGGCCTTGTATGGACGTTTAAGTTACGGGATGATGTGAAATTTACAGACGGGGAAGCTTTAACCGCATCGGATGTTGTGTTTACATTTAATACAGCAAAAGAAAGCCAGTCGTCTTTAGACCTGACTTTCATGGAAAAAGCGGAGGCACCGGATGATACAACGGTTGTATTTACATTGACAAAACCAACATCAACTTTTTTAAATACCGTTGCTACGGTTGGAATTGTTCCGGAGCATGCCTATGATGAAAATTACGGCATGGAGCCGATCGGTTCTGGTCCGTATAAGTTTGTTCAGTGGAATAAACAGGAACAGCTCATTTTGGAGGCAAATGAAGATTATTATGGCACAGTGCCTTCGATCAAAAAAGTTGTTATTGTATTCCAGGATGAGGATGCAGCTTTTGCAGCAGTAAAGGCAGGGCAGGTTGATATTGCACTGACAGCGGCAACTCTTGCCACAACAGAAATCGACGGTTATGAGGTTAAAGCGGTGACAACGGTAGATAACCGGGGATTGACATTACCGGTATCTCCGGCAGAAGGAAAGACAACGGAAAGTGGATATCCATATGGTAATAATGTGACATGTAATCTTGAGATCCGTCAGGCCATTGCCTATGGTGTGGACCGGGAAATGCTGGCATATACGGCATTGAATGGCTTTGCAACACCATGTTATTCTGAAAATGATGGTATGCCATGGAACAATCCAGAGGTTGTTATTGAAGAAAATGTAGGATATGCTAAACAGTTGTTGGAGGATGCAGGTTGGGAAGATACAGACGGTGACGGCATTGTTGAAAAAGATGGACTTAAGGCCGAATTTAACTGTATTTACCCAAGCGGTGATTCAGTGCGTCAGGCGATCGCCATGGCGACAGCAGAACAGCTTAAAGGCATTGGTATCCAGATGAATGTTGAAGGCATGAGTTGGGATGAAATTTCAAAGCGAATGTTTACTGATGCCGTATGTATGGGATGGGGGTCTTCCAATCCGTATACGTCTTATAGCTTATTCCATTCGGACAATATGTTAAGAGATGATTATTATAATCCGGAAGGTTATTCCAATGAAACAGTGGATGGTTATCTTGAGGCAGCGATGGAGGCCTTAACTGTTGAAGAGGCTTATGAAAACTGGAAATTGGCCCAGTGGGACGGTACGACAGGTACAGCAATGCAGGGTGATTGTCCATGGGTGTGGCTTGTCAATGTTCAGCATTTGTATTATGTGCGAGAGGGGCTGAATATTGGTGACCAGCAGCTCCATGCCCATGGAGCGTCCATGCCATTACTTCAGAATCTTAAGGATTGGTCCTGGGAGTCATAAAATAAAGGTACAGGAGAGGAGCGGCAATATCTGATGAAAACAGGCAGCCGTATGATAAAAACACTTATTATAAATGCAGCAAAAATGCTGTCATTGCTATTCGCAGTCAGCGTGATTTCATTTGCCCTGGTCAGTCTTTCGCCGGTTGATCCGGTACAGCAGTATATTGTGGGGGCAGGTGCGGTGTCACCGGAGCAGCGGTTGGAGCTGGAGGATTATTGGGGTGTCAATGATCCTCCGGTTGAACGATATATGAACTGGTTTATTGCATTACTTCATGGTGATTTCGGAACTTCCCTGTTATACAGGCAGCCGGTTGTAAAGATTATCGGGGAGCGATTTATCAATTCCCTTGCGCTGATGCTCTGTGCCTGGTTATTGTCCGGTGTGATCGGATTTCTGCTCGGCTGTGTGATGGGAATGAACAGAGACAGGCTGGTCGATCGGATTTTAAAAAAATTATGTTACATTCTCAGTAGTATACCGACATTTTGGATGGGACTTCTTTTCCTTCTTGTGTTTGCTGTGAAATTAGGCTGGTTTCCTCTTGGATTTTCCACACCGATCGGTATGCTGGATGGAGATGTGACCATCTGGCAAAGACTTCACCATCTATTTCTGCCAGCCTTCACTCTCAGTCTTATGTCTTTTGCTAATATTGCATTGCATACAAGACAAAAACTGATTGATGTTCTGGAGAGCGAATATGTCCTGTTTGCAAGGGCAAGGGGGGAAAGTGAACTTTCCATTCTTCGGCGGCATGGATTACGAAATATTATTTTACCGGCAGTGACCCTTCAGTTTGCATCTTTTGCCGAATTGTTTGGCGGTTCGGTTATGGCTGAAAATGTATTTTCCTATCCGGGGCTTGGCTCTGCCGTGTCAGCGGCCGGGCTGAATTCGGACGTCCCGTTGCTTTTGGGGATTACGTTATTTTCCACGCTCTTTGTTGCAGTGGGGAATATGATCGCCAATACACTTTATGGTGTGATCGATCCGCAGATCAGGGAGGCAGAAGAATAATGAAAAAGATAAATCGAAGAAAAAAAGTCATTATCTATACGATAATCATTGCATTGATCGTTGTGGCTGCCTATATTGCAGGAGTTATGATTCCCGACAGTGCAGTAGCACCGGATTTTGCCAATACAAAGCTGATGCCTTCACTGGAACATCCTTTTGGAACGGACTGGCTGGGAAGGGATTTGTTTTTAAGAACGTTAAAAGGGCTGTCGATCAGTTTAACCATCGGTGTCCTTGCTTCTCTGATCAGCAGTATCATTGCTGTATTGATCGGTATTGCGGCGGCAATGGGGTCGAAAGTGGTTGATGGCATCATTAACTGGGTGATCGATCTGGTTATGGGTATTCCCCATATTGTGCTGATCATATTAATTTCTTTTGCCTGCGGCAGAGGCATGAAAGGGCTTTTGATC
This sequence comes from Frisingicoccus sp., assembly GCA_036310765.1. Lineage (GTDB taxonomy): Bacteria > Bacillota > Clostridia > Lachnospirales > Lachnospiraceae > Frisingicoccus. The sequence goes on along the minus strand of JAXJRF010000051.1, from coordinate 7,409 downwards.
GGTGTTGCGGTAACCCACTGGACAAGTCTGGCACGTTTGATCCGAGGGGAAGTTCTTCAACTTCGGAACCAGCAATATGTGGCAGTTTCAAGAAAGCTGGGAAAATCCAGCGGGTGGATTCTGATTCACCATCTGCTGCCCCATCTCGTACCCCAGTTTTTTGTGGGACTTGTCTTAATGTTTCCGCATGCGATTCTCCATGAGGCATCCATTTCTTTTCTTGGATACGGATTGCCTCCGGAACAGCCGGCCATCGGGATTATTTTGTCTGAAAGTATGAAATATTTATCTTCCGGTATGTGGTGGCTGGCGGTCTGCCCAGGGGTTTTACTTGTCGGCATCGTATTATTGATCGAACGGCTTGGCGATAATCTTCGGATGATTATTGATCCCTACAGTGCACAGGAATAGGAGGAAATTATGGAAGAGAAAAAACAGCCCATATTAGAAATCAAAGATCTTTCTGTGTCTTTCAAAATGTATGACGGTGCACTGGAACAAAAACAACTGAAGGTTATTTCGTCGCTGAATGTGACCGTATATCCCGGAGAGATTCTGGCGATCGCCGGTTCTTCCGGTTCGGGCAAAAGTCTTCTTGCCTCGGCGATTCTTGGCATCTTACCGGAAAATGCCGAAGTGGAAGGCATTATGAAATATAAAGGAAAGACAATGACACCAAAGATGCAGCAGGAACTTCGTGGAAGTGAAATTGCCTTAGTACCCCAGTCCATAGCCTATCTGGATCCGCTGATGAAGGTAGGAAAACAGGTGGACGGCCATAAGAAACCTTATCCGACAGAAAAACGTAAAAAACTGTTTGAACGATTTAAATTATCGGAAAAAGTGCCTCAGATGTATCCTTTTCAGCTATCCGGAGGTATGGCAAGGCGTGTCCTTGTTTCAACTGCTTTGGTGGAAGATGCAAAACTGCTGATCGCAGATGAACCGACACCGGGAATGAGTCTGGAGCAGGCAAAGGAGGCTCTTTCCATGTTTCGCCAGATGGCCGATGAGGGTAAGAGTGTGATTTTGATCACCCATGATATTGATCTGGCTTTTGATATCGCGGATCGGGTGGCTGTATTTTATGCCGGAACGACAGTGGAAGAGGCACCGGCAGAAGATTTTCGGACAGGTCCGGAGGCTTTGCGCCATCCGTACAGTAAGGCATTGTGGCGGGCATTGCCTCAAAATGATTTTCAACCGATTGACGGTTTTCAGCCATATGCGGGAAATCTTCCACAAGGCTGTCTGTTTGGACCAAGATGTCCGTATAAGACGACGGAATGTGAAAATGAAGTTCCGCCAATGCAGAAAATTCGGGGAGGAGAGGTGAGATGTATCCATGCGACTTGAAGCAATCGATGTGAGTTTCCGATATGATCGAAAATCGCCCTGGATTTTAGAACACCAGAATTTTTCGGTAGAAACGGGAGAACGGGTCGGTTTATTTGCACCCAGCGGTTATGGAAAAAGCACACTTGCCATGCTGCTGGCCGGATATTTAAAACCGACGACTGGACAGATTTTGATGGACGGTAAACCGTTGCCGAAAAAGGGAGTGAGCCCGGTGCAGTTAATTTATCAACATCCGGAAAAGGCGATAAATCCTCGTTGGCGGTTAAAAAAGGTGCTTGAGGAAAGCGGATCACTTCAGCCGGAACTCCTGAATTCCTTCGGTATTGAGCAGCAATGGCTGGAACGATTTCCAAGGGAATTATCCGGTGGTGAGCTGCAGCGGTTTTGTGTGGCGAGAGCTCTGATGAGCGGTGCCGATTTTTTAATCTGTGATGAGATCAGTACCATGTTGGATGTGATCACACAGGCACAGATATGGAACATCATCCTGGAAGAGGCAGAAAAGAGAAATATGGGCCTTATCGCGGTAACCCACAATAAGGCATTGGCAAAACGGGTCTGTACAAGGGTTTATGACCTGTCGGAAAGAAAGAATATTTGATTGTATAAAAATTCTTATCCTGAATATACTGGTTTTATACATCAGTATATTCAGGATAATTTGATATTTGCAAGATAGCTCATGACAGCCTGCATCTGGGGGGAGACCCATTTGTCGCGGTGATAAAGGAGCTGTTTCCATATATCCATGTCAAAGCCATCAATATGAAGACGGATCATTTTTCCAGATGCTACGGCTTTTTCGGTAACATAATCCGGGAGAAAGGAAAGACCCATATTTTGCTCGATCAGTGTGCAGATCAGGTCGGTATTTCCGATTTCAAGAAACGGAGTGATTTCAAAAGACATACTGGCTAGTTTTTCATCCATTAGTCGGCGATAGCTCATTCTTTTCTCCGTCAGTATAAAGGGCTGACGGACCAATTCATCCAATGAAATCCTGTCTGTGTCAAGAAAATGGGAACTGGTCACAAAATGGGCCTGAAGCCGTTCTTCACTTTCAATGATATAGTTTTTATCGTAAATATGATTGTCCAGTGTATAGACAAGATCCACTTCATTTTGATTGAGAAGACGGAACATTTCTTCGGTACTGGCAGCAATGATCTTGATGGTGATACCCGGATAATGCTTGTGGAAAATGTGGAAGTTTTCTTTCATAAGCCAGCTGCACAGGGAATCGGCCATGGCAATGCGGATGTGGCCGCGGATTTCCTGATCGGCTGTTCCAATATTCTCCATATCGTGGACAAGCTTGCTGATATGGTGGGCATACATGAGTATTTCCTTACCCTTTTCAGTCAGAGAGACGGTATGATTGATACGCTCAAAAAGCTGTGTATCCAGGGAGGTTTCCAGCTGTTTAATCTGAAAAGAAATGGTGGATTGGGAATAGCCCAGTTTATCTGCTGCCTTTGTAAAGCTGGATAATTCGGCCACCTGTATAAATGTATCTAGATTTTTTAATTCCATAGTGTCTCCTTTTAAATTTTCTATCGAAAATATAGATGATAATAATTAATAGTATCAATTTTACAAATAATTATATACAGTTTATAATAAACGAAAATATAATTCAATAGAAAAGGATGGATTGATTATGTCCATAAATGAAACACAACATTCGTCCCACCAGAACGGTCAGTTCAAAAGTTCACTTGGATTTGTTCTGGCATGTGTGGGATCCGCAGTTGGAATGGGAAATATCTGGCTTTTCCCTTACCGGTTAGGTCAGTATGGCGGTGCAGCTTTTCTCATTCCATATTTTATTTTTATTATTCTTTTTGGCATGGTCGGACTTTCAGCCGAATTTGCCATTGGACGCCGGGCACAGACGGGAACGTTGGGGGCTTATGAATATTGCTGGAATCACCGAAACAAGGGGAAGATCGGTGCGATTCTTGGATGGATCCCATTATTTGGTTCTCTTGGAATTGCCATTGGTTATTCGGTTATTCTTGGTTGGGTACTCCGTACTTTGGCGGCCAGTTTAACCGGTCAGTTAATGGTTCAGGACTCGGGTGAGCTGTTTAATGAAATGTCCACAGCTTTTGGAAATATTCCATGTCATGCCCTTATTATTTTGTTTGCCTGTATTTTGCTGCTTTTAGGAGCAACAAAGAGTATCGAGCGGGTTAATAAAGTCATGATGCCTGCATTTTTCGGGCTTTTTATCCTTCTGGCTATCCGGGTTTTTATGCTGGATGGATCGATTGAAGGGTATAAATTTTTATTTGTTCCCCAGTGGGAATATTTACTTCGTGCAGATACATGGATCATGGCGATGGGGCAGGCCTTTTTCTCCTTATCGATTACGGGTTCGGGTATGATCGTTTACGGATCCTATCTGGGCAAGGACGAAGATATTTTAAAATCCTGTAAAAATACGGCACTTTTTGATACGTTAGCAGCCATGTTGGCGGCACTTGCTATTATGCCGGCAGTTTTTGCCTTCGGCATTGAACCGGCCAGCGGACCGCCACTTATGTTTATCACCTTGCCGCAGGTATTTAAACAGATGCCTTTTGGTCAGCTCTTTGCTACGTTTTTCTTTATTTCTGTAGCATTTGCCGGAATCACGAGCCTGATCAATATGTTTGAAGCGGTCAGCGAATCCTGGCAGACACGTTTTAAAATGCCTCACAATGCGGCGGTGATTCTATGTGGGATCATTTCACTGGCAGTTGGTATTTTTATTGAAGATGGCACACGTGTTGGTAACTGGATGGATTTTATCACCATTTTAGTTGTTCCGTTCGGTGCACTTCTTGGAGCGTTTTCTATTTATCATGTGCTTGGATGGAAGGAAATCAAAGAAGAATTATCCATAGGACGGGACAAGGAAGTTCCGGACTGGTTTGGATTTATCGGTAAATATATTTATGTTCCGATTGCAGCCATTGTATTTATCCTTGGCATTGTTTACGGTGGTATTGGTTGATTGAAATATTGCTCATCCTCAAGGCTTTACAGGGAATGACTTTTATGGACATTCTCTCTGTAAGGCCTTTTCCTTTGTGGTGAATGGGTGCAGGATGTGATATAATGAGCTTTGAATAAAAGAACAGGAGTTATTGTATATGGAAAAGATGGAAATCTGTAAGGTACACAAAAAATGCGGCGGCTGTCGCTATCAGGGTGTATCATATGAAGAACAGTTGAAGATAAAAGAAAAAATGGTAGGAAAACTGATGGGCAAGTTCTGCAAGGTTTACCCAATTGCCGGTATGGAGAATCCGTATCATTACCGGAATAAAGTCCATGCAGTTTTTGACAGGGACAGAAAAGGAAATATTATTTCCGGCGTTTATAAGGAAGGAACCCACCAGGTCATTCCGGTAGAATCTTGTATGATCGAAGATCAGTTGGCGGATCAGATCATCGGCACGATCCGAAAGCTGGCGAAATCCTTTAAGATTAAAACTTATGATGAAGATACGGGTTATGGTCTGCTCCGTCATGTGCTGGTGAAAAGAGGTTTTGCGACAGGTCAGGTGATGGTTGTTATTGTTACCGGTTCCCCTGTATTTCCATCCAGAAATAACTTTGTCAAAGCCCTTTTAAAAGAACATCCGGAAATCACGACGATCGTTCACAATATTAATGATAAACGGACAAGTATGGTACTTGGCGATCGTGAAAAGACTATGTATGGAAAAGGCTATATTGAGGATATTTTATGCGGCAAGAAATTCCGTATTTCGGCCAAATCTTTCTATCAGGTCAATCCGGTACAGACAGAAGTTCTGTATAAGAAGGCCATTGAAGCTGCAGGCTTTACCGGGACGGAATATGTGATCGATGCCTACTGTGGTATTGGAACGATTGGCATGATCGCCAGTGATTATGTGGATTCGGTCATTGGCGTGGAGCTGAATAAGGATGCGGTTCGTGATGCCATTGGAAATGCTAAGGGCAATCAGATTAAAAATATCCGTTTTGTCTGTGATGATGCGGGCCGGTTCATGGTTAAAATGGCAGCTGCAGCTGAAAGGGATAAGTCCGTCCGCCTGCCGGATGTGGTGCTTATGGATCCGCCAAGAAGCGGAAGTGATGAGGCTTTCCTTCGTTCTATGGTGAAGATGGGACCGGAAAAGGTTGTTTATGTATCCTGTAATCCGGAAACTTTGGAGCGGGATGTGCGTTGGCTTGAAAAGCATGGCTATAAGGCAAAGGGCGTGTGGCCGGTTGACATGTTTCCGTTCACAGAACATATAGAATGCGTGTGTCTTTTGGTTAAACTAAAATAGACGAACTATATTGAAGTAGAGTTAAACTTAGATGAAATTGATTTGACAGATAAGTTGAAAATTAGTGATTTTACAATGTGTAGCGAACCGCGTAAACCCTGTTGCTTTTATATAAAAGATCTTACGGAATTACTTAGAAAAATAAAATATGCCCATGCTGCATCAGATTACCTGTGTAGTGTGGGCATATTTATTATTATCGTCATATTTGGAATTAGACAAATGATGGACATTTGTCTGATTTTTAGATATCTGTTCCTTTTTTGTCCATTGTCGAATTGCTCCAATCAGAATAAATTATTGTCATGAGGAAAAGAAATGGCGAGAAGGTGAACGCTTTGAAACAATTGAAAATAGCAAAAAGCGGGTATATTTTAATCTCGGTTGTTTTTTATATTACAGGAATATGCAGTATCTTTTTCCCTGAAATAATGACAAAAAATCTAGAAATTATAGCTGGAATTATTTTGTTTGCCTATGGAATTATAAAAATCATTGGATACTTTTCTAAGGATCTTTATTGTCTTGCTTTCCAGTATGATTTTGCTGGTGGAATATTTCTAATGGCATTAGGAGTTCTTGTTCTTTGTTTTAAGGGCAGATATGATAGTTTCTGTTTATTGGCAGGACAGGGAATCTTGATTTTGCTGGATAGTCTTCTTTCTGTTCAGACATCTTTAGATGCAAGAAAGTTTGGTATGAAAGAATGGAAATGGATCCTGGGTTTATCCATATTAGCAGGAATGCTGGGGATTCTACTCATGATTCGAAATACTCTGTTTATTGCAGGATGTGCTCTGTTAGCAGAAGGAGGAATGAAACATTATCTTGTACATTCTACAGTAAAAATTTCTGGTAAAGGATCATAGAATTTAAAGAGAAAAACAGCAAAAATAAATTGAATGATTGAATGGAGGATAAAACGATGAATGCATCAAATACATTAAAAAAGCTTGGAATTGAACAAACATTTAATTACATTTATAAGGATCCGGATAAAAATATGACGAAGATTATGGATTGGGCAGACAAATTTGCTGAAGGTCAGTTTGCATCTCAAAGAAAAATCATTCGGGAAGTAATTACAAATCCTGAACATCCGTATTATGATTATGTTCGTCGTCTTTTTACAGATGTTGATCCTAATGTAACAAAGACACTTGCAGTAAATCTTTTTATTAATGCTGCTCTGGTTGGATGGAAACGAGAAGAAAAGCTGAGAAAAAAGTATAACTGTAATATCCCATGGGCAATTCTTTTAGATCCGACATCTGCCTGCAATTTGCATTGTACGGGATGTTGGGCCGCAGAATATGGACATAAACTGAACCTTACCTATGATGAGATTGACGATATCATTCGCCAGGGAAAAGAAATGGGTGTCTATTTTTACATTTATACTGGTGGTGAACCGCTGGTGCGTAAAAAAGATCTGATTCGTCTTTGCGAAAAGCATTCGGATTGTGTATTTCTTTGTTTTACAAATTCCACTTTGATTGATGAAGAATTTGCAAATGAAATGCTGCGGGTTGGTAATTTTGTACCGGCTATTTCTCTGGAGGGATTTGAAGAAGCAACAGATGGACGGCGTGGACAGGGTGTGTACCAGAAGGTTCAGAAAGCCATGGAACTTTTGAGAGAAAAGAAACTGGTTTATGGTATTTCTTGTTGTTATACCAGTGCTAACTACGACTCCATTACTTCCGAAGAATTCTATGATTCCTTAATCGAAATGGGTGC
>JAXJRF010000050.1:0-1130 GCA_036310765.1 Frisingicoccus sp. | reverse complement strand
TTTTATGATGTGAGCAGTGGACGTATCCTTCTGGATGGCAAGGATATCCGGGATGTTAAGATGAAAGATTTACGCCGTCAGATTGGTATTGTGCAGCAGGATGTGTATCTGTTTGCAGGAACCATTATTGAAAATATCCGTTATGGTAAGCCGGATGCGACCGATGAAGAAGTCATCGCAGCGGCAAAGGCAGCCAATGCCCATGACTTTATTATGAATCTGGATCAGGGCTATCAGGCGGATATCGGTCAGCGGGGTGTAAAACTTTCCGGAGGACAGAAACAGCGTATTTCCATCGCAAGAGTTTTCCTTAAAAACCCACCGATCCTCATTTTTGATGAGGCGACATCGGCGTTGGATAATGAGAGTGAAAAGGTGGTTCAGGAATCGCTGGAGGCATTGGCGAAAAACCGAACAACCTTTGTTATTGCCCATCGTTTAAGCACGATCCGAAATGCTGAAAGGATCATTGTGCTCTCGGAAGAGGGTGTGGCAGAGGAAGGTACCCATCAGGAGCTTTTGGAAAAAGGCGGTTTATATGCCCAGTTATATGAAGCCGGGCATTAAATAAATAGATATAAAAGAGATACAAAGGAGAAAACACACATGAATAGTCAGGAAATTTTGGCAGTTGTTGCCGGAGAAAATATTACAAACGCAGATCTGGATGATTTTTTAAAGACGGTTCCAAAGGAACAGCAGATGTATGCAGCAGATCCTCAGTTTCGTGATCAGTATCTTGAACAGATGATCGCATTTCGTGCGTATGCCAAATATGGTGAAGACATGGGATTTGAAGAAACCGATGAATTCAAAAAAATTATGGAAAATATGAGAAAAGAAGTGCTTGCCCAGTTTGCAATCAATGCAACTGTACACGAAGCTGAAGTGAAGGAAGATGAAGCAAAAGAATATTATGAAGCGAATCAGAACCGTTTTGAAAAGGGTGCAACCGTTCATGCAAAGCATATCCTTGTTGCAGACGAAGCAGAATGTCAGGGCATTCTTGAATCCATCAATAGCGGCGAAAAGACCTTTGAAGATGCAGCGATGGCTTCCTCCACATGCCCATCCAAGGCTCAGGGCGGTGATCTCGGCGAATTTGGCAGAGGCCAGATGGTGAAAGAATT
>JAXJRF010000049.1:0-4763 GCA_036310765.1 Frisingicoccus sp. | reverse complement strand
TTTCCACCCATAATGGATGACACCTCCTTCTTTACATTCTCATAACGTGCGGCAATGTTCTCAATAACTTTTTTTGACATATCCACAATCGTGCATTTAACGTATTCGCTGATTTTTCCGTCGATACACATTTGTTCAAGGTGTTCTCTTATCTTTTGGTATTCACTTTGAAGTTTTTGAAGTTTTTCCCTATCATTATCGTATTCCTTCAGTCTGTTCTCATAACAGAAAATATGAAATGGAATAAGAAAGAGCAGCTTTTTGTCAAAAATCGCATCGATTGTATAAATTTGTATTTTCATCACTGGGATTTTATAGCAAATATTTCCTCCCGGTGTTCTTATCTCTATGATCATTGCACTTGGGGTATGACGCGTGTGCCGCAAATAGATGACGGCGGAGTTCGGAAAGGACAGAATCAGCTTTTCATTTAAAATCTCGCTATCATCCAATGCAATCTGCGAATCATATTCAAACATACGTATCATCATACTTTTATCTGTCGTGCTCTGACATTCTATATGGTACTTTTTTACTGTTTTTCCTTCAATCAGAAAACAGGAATCCGTAATCTTCTCTTTTGTATTCATACCCTGTATGTTCATGAAGTGCTCATTCTGCAGGAATTTTATGTTTTCATCTCCTGTATAGTGTTCCCCAAAAACTTCATTTACAACGGGAATAATCAAACTGGTACAGTCATTTAATAGAGTACGAAACACATCATCATATGGTGTTCCAATGGAAATATTTTCCACCATTTCACCTCTTTCTTTTGGTTCGTACGGAATCTAAAGACAAAACAAGTTTTTTATTGAAGAAACGAATTACTACCTAATGTTATTATATCAGAGGCGGCAGGAGATTGCCACAGGTTTCCTGTGGACGATTAAGAATAATTATAAAAAGGATGCCGGAGCGGTGAGGCTCCGGCATAAAAGAGGGGAAAATGTTATATACTTCTTTGCTTTTGTTTGGTACATATAAAGAATACAAAATAATTGTGACCAAAGTGTGTTTGCTTTATAAAGTAATTATGAAATTGGTTAGGAAAGAATAAAGAAATCCATAAGATTTAAATAACTCGTGGAATAGGGGCATTCGGTGTGATTCTGAGGGCTTGATAATTGGCTTGGAATATAATATAGTTCTATATAGAGAATTTTAACGGAGGCAGTTTTGTGGAAGAATTCATTATTTTAGTCAATGATCAGGACGAAGAGACCGGTTACGGAGAGAAATTAGATGTTCATATAAAAGCCCAGTTACACAGAGCATTTTCGATTTTTATATATGATTGTCAGGCACATAAGATGCTGATTCAGAAACGGGCGGAAGGAAAATATCATTCCGGCGGTTTGTGGAGTAATGCCTGTTGTTCCCACCCGAGAAAGGGTGAAATTATGGAGGAAGCCCTGGCAAGACGATTGGAAGAGGAACTGGGATTTTTGATGCCTGAGAAACTGACGATTGTGTCTTGTGATAATTTAGATAAAACGATAACAGAAAAAGAAATCATAGAAACTGGCAAGTTTCAGTATTTTGCCCAGTTTGAGGGACTGGCAGAGCATGAGATCGATCATGTCTTTGTTTACTATCCATGCAGGGAGCAAATCGAACAGATGGTATGCAATCCGGAAGAAATCGGTGATATTCAATGGATCGATATGGGGGCATTGTGTGAATGGAACAGGGAAAGACCGGAGGATTTCAGTGCGTGGTTTGCTCCGGCATTGAAATTGGCATGTAGAGTGCTGGAACAATAATTGCAGAAAGGTGATTTTATGGGAATGACAGATTGGAAGGATAAAAAGGTCATACTTTTTGATCTAGATGGAACACTGACAGATCCGGGGATTGGAATAACCAATTCGGTGATGCATGCATTAAAGCATTATGGCATTGCAGTTCCGGAACGCAGTGAACTTTATAAATTTATTGGACCGCCATTAAGTGAGTCTTTTGAAAAATATTACGGTTTCAGTGAAACGGAGGCCGTAAAAGCGGTGGAGGTTTATAGAGAATACTTTGGAACAAAGGGATTGTTCGAAAATGAGCTGTATGAAGGTATCGATGATCTTTTGAGAACTTTAAAAGATCAGGGGAAGATTCTGGGACTTGCCACATCGAAACCGGAATATTTTGCTGAACAGATTTTAGAACATTTTCATTTGAGAACGTATTTTGATTTTGTGTCCGGAAGCCTGTTAAATGGTGAACGGACAGATAAGGGTGAAGTAATTCATTGGGCACTGGACAATCTTAAAAAGATGTATGGGGACGGAATAGCGGAAACGGCTGTCATGGTTGGTGACCGGGAGCACGATGCCCTTGGAGCTTCAAAAAATAATATTCCTGTGATCGGTGTGTTATTTGGTTATGGAAGCAGAGAAGAATTCGAATCTGCAGGAGCAGATGGGGTGGCAGAATCCGTGCCGGAGCTTTATGAATTGCTGACGGGAGAAACGTTCAGGGAGGTATAGAATGAAACGAATTGGGATAGTCCGGGCCTTGTTTTTATGCGTGACCCTGTGTATGTTGTTTATGGGAACAACGGCTTTGGCGGCAGAAACCCAGACGAAGGGGATGACCGATAATAATTTGGACGGTGGATGCCGTACGCAGTGGAGTGTGGATCTGGTTGATTGGCAACGCCGAATTTATGTGGTACATACAGAAATCCTTCGGGTTTCGAATATGGAATCGGAAGCGATCAAGGTGTATGCCGGTGAAAATTATCATTTGACAGATAAAGAAGGCAAAGTTCTGAAGGAAGGCGATTGGATCGATGCATCCGGTAAACAGATTGAGGATTCAAACACTGTCGGTGGCGGCAATGTCTGCCGGGATAAGAATGGATGGTACGTCCAGTGGGAAATGCCGGATTTAACAAACTGGGGAAAGCATGATGTTTATATGCAGGCAAATACAGATTTTGAAGGCGGCAATAATCAATTTCTTGGTGTGCCGGGTGTCAGCGGAATTTACCGCTCAAAGAATGATAAGAATGCATTTATTGAGTTTGATTATTCTTCATATAAGATGAATGTGGCTGCCGAAGTGGATGTTACAGATGTGCACTTTCCCGTTTTACAAGGATGTGACGTGGAGAGTGTGGACTTTTTAAGCAAGGCTGTCGTAAAGATGGAAGCAGTGTATGGCGAGCTAAAAAACATTCCAATTCAGGTGCAGTGGTATCGCGTCACTGCGAATGGTCATGGAACAGAAATTGAAGAGCCAGTGGGAGAGCGGATGACATCAATGCCTTATTATATTCCGGAAAGCGAACTGCCGAAACTGACAGAGGCCCGGACGTACCGGGTGAAGGCTTTTTATATGGGTGAAAAATCGACAGATGAAGCAAGGCAGAATACAAACGGCTATGAAAATGTGGTGTCCGATACAGAACCGATGGATGAGGCAATTTTTGCAGTGGAGTTGATCAAAGGTCATATTGATATTTCCGTTCAGCTTGAAGAAGTGCCTTATAATAATCGGTATGCATCCAATACATTCAGCTATCAGTTATACCGGTTTGACGAACCAAATCAGATCATTCAGGACAACACACCATATACCACCTATTCGGTAACCTTTGATGTCAATGATCCTCAGATAATAAAGCATATACATATTACGGATTTATCCGCAGGGTGGTATACGCTGATACCGGAGCCGCCGAGCGGTGACTATGCCGAAAAGGTTGAAGAACGGAGTGATAACAATGCGTCGATTCCGCGGACGGGCGGAACGGCAGGCATGAGTTTTTATATTGGAGATATTTTGGAGAATGAATATGCCTGGGAGATTATTCGCTATCAGGGTCAGGATACATCAAATTCTATTGGTGATAATTTCTTTAAAGTATCCTATAGCTATCGCGAAACCGTTTATGGTGTGAATTACGAGCTGAATCTGCCGGAAGGGGTACAGTCCAATGCGGTGACGCCTGTGGAGACGGTCAAATATCGTGAAGGAACGAAGTTTGATGTGAAAGGCGGCAGTGGAATGATCGTGGACGGCTGGCAGTTTGTAGGCTGGTCTCTTGAGGCTGGCGACGGCATTTACTCATCTGAAGATGTGCTGTTTTCAGACGTTTCTATCAATCAGATTCCTGTTGAACCAAAGGCGATCATGAAGGAAGGCGGCATCACTTTTTATGCTCAGTGGCTGCCAGTCTACGCTGTTAATTATCATTCTAATACAGGAAACGGAGGCGAACTGCCGAAGGATACAGGCGGAACAGCAAAAACAGGGATGAATTTATATTTTTCCGGTGACAAGGTGACGGTTTTGCCTCATGGAAGTCTTGAAAAAGTGGATGTGGATGGAACGACATATCTCTTCGATGGATGGTCAGTGAATCAGGATGGTTCGGGAGAACGGTTCAAAGCCGGAGATCAGGTTACGATCGAATCTTCGGATATCACTTTCTATGCTCAGTGGAAAGCCTTTGGAACGGATAAATATGCCGTAAATTATATCGTTGTTGTTCCGGAAGGAGCAGAATTCAGTGGAACGGCACCTTATGATGATGAAAAATATGCTGATGGCAATGTAGTCAAAGTAAAAGGACAGGAAACTATGGTGGTGAACCATTACCGGTTTGCAGGATGGGCATTAACGTCCAGAGAAGATGGTCTTTATCAGGCAGGAGAGGCACTGTTTGGGCCAAATGACATCAGTACTGTTGATACGAAGGAAGAAACGGTGATGAAGGATCAGGGGCTTTCTTTCTACAGCCGATGGATTCCGCTTTATCA
>JAXJRF010000048.1:0-1492 GCA_036310765.1 Frisingicoccus sp. | reverse complement strand
TGGAAGTTGAAGAAAAATATCCAAATCAGTACAGCAAGATCCGCAATATGGCAATCCTCTATGAAGGTCAGGTGCGTATGGCAAACATGGCAATTGTTGCCGGATTTTCTGTCAATGGTGTGGCTCGTCTTCATACAGAGATTCTGGAGAAACGTGAATTAAAAGATTTCTATGAAATGATGCCGGAGAAATTCAATAATAAAACAAATGGTATCACTCAGAGACGATTCCTGCTTCATGGCAATCCGTTGCTGGCCTCCTGGGTAACAGGAAAGATTGGTACAGACAAATGGATCACAGATCTTCCATTGATCAAAGGTATTGAAAAATATGTGGATGATCCGAAAGCTCAGCAGGAGTTTATGGAGATTAAATACAAGAATAAGCTTCGTCTTGCAAAATACATCAAAGAACATAATAACATTGATGTGGACCCGAATTCTATTTTTGACGTTCAGGTAAAACGTTTACATGAATATAAACGTCAGTTATTAAATATTATGCATGTTATGTACCTGTATAATAAGCTGAAAGCAGATCCTTCCATGGATTTCTATCCAACTACATTTATTTTTGGTGCCAAAGCGGCAGCAGGGTATAAACGGGCGAAAGAAACGATCAAGCTGATCAATTCGGTTGCGGATGTTGTTAATAATGATCCGGATATTCGCGGACGCATTAAGGTTGTATTTATTGAAAACTATCGTGTATCTAATGCGGAAATTATCTTTGCGGCAAGTGATGTTTCCGAGCAGATTTCTACAGCAAGTAAGGAAGCTTCCGGTACAGGCAACATGAAGTTTATGTTAAATGGTGCGGTGACATTGGGAACGATGGACGGTGCCAATGTGGAAATCGTTGAAGAAGTCGGTGCAGAAAATGCATTTATCTTCGGTATGTCTTCTGAAGAAGTTATGGCCTATGAAGCCAATGGCGGATATGAACCGGAAGAAATTTATAAAAATGATCCGGATATTCATAAGATCGTTGATCAGTTGGTGGACGGCACATTCAGCAATGGCGACAAGGAAATGTTTAAAGAAATTCATGATTCCTTCCTCAAGCCATCCTACGGACGTGCAGACCAGTACTTTATTTTAAAGGATTTCCGTTCCTATGCAGAAACTCAGCAGCGTGTGAATAAGGCTTATCAGGATAAAGCACACTGGGCAAAAATGGCAATGCTCAATACAGCATGCTCCGGTAAATTCACATCGGACCGTACAATTGAAGAATATGTAAGAGATATCTGGAAATTGGAAAAAGTAGAAGTGAAACTGTAAAGTGAATTATAAAAGAAAAGTCAGAAATGTTTTTTGAAAATGAACATTTCTGGCTTTTTTTGTAATTCGAACAGATCATTAATATATAGATGTGTCGACTGAATTTGACAAAAAATAGAATATAGATATGTTATGATATAAATGTTGTCATACCCAATCCGATAACGGAAAGGGGGTGTTCGCATGGAAATCATAATTTCATTTTTATT
>JAXJRF010000047.1:0-3366 GCA_036310765.1 Frisingicoccus sp. | reverse complement strand
GATATTACAGAGGGCTCTGTTGGGGACATGGCTATTTATGGAAAGAAAACAGGCCTTTCCGGTATGGATGTGCCGGATGATGTTTTAAATGCATTAAATACAAAGCCGGTTCAGGTAGATAGTGACGGACAGCTTTATTATTGTGAAAAGCTGGTCCAGTCGGGAATTGTCTATATCTTTGGCGGCGGACATGTGGCTCAGGCACTGGTACCGGCTCTTGCGGCTGTTGATTTTCGCTGCGTGGTGCTGGAAGACCGGGCAGAGTTCTGCAGAACGGAATTATTTCCGGGGGTCATTGAAACGAGGATGATCGACAATAGGCATATTAAGGATTATGTGGATATAAAAGAAGAGGATTATATCTGTGTTATGACCCGTGGACATAAAGATGATACGGCTGTTCAGGCACAGATTTTGAAAACACCGGCCCATTATATCGGCGTTATTGGAAGTCGTAAGAAAACAGTTGCTGTATTTGCCAAATTAAAGGAAGAGGGATTTACAGACGAAGACCTGGCAAGGATCACAACGCCGATCGGTCTGGACATTCTGGCAGAAACTCCGGCAGAAATCGCCGTCAGCATTACGGCACAGCTCATCAAAAATCGTGCAGAACGTACGGTGAAGTGATATAGGTAAAGGAGAGAACAGGCGATGAAAATCGGAGCGGTCATTGCGGCAGCCGGAATGTCGACCCGTATGAAGGATTTTAAACAGTTGATGAAGATTGGCAATCTTACCATGGCGGAACGGGTTGTCTTAAACTTTCAGCGGGCGGGGATTAAAGATATTGTTATGATTACCGGTTTTCAGGGAAAGCTGTTGGAAAAAAGTCTTCATCATTACGGGATTACCTTTCTTCGAAATGAAGATTATGAAACGACACAGATGTTGGATTCGGTAAAAATCGGTTTGGAATATTTGAAGGATCGGTGTGAACAGATTCTGTTCTGCCCGGTGGATGTGCCATTTTTTACGGACGATACGGTAGAAAAGCTATTGAAATCCGAAGGGAAAGTGGTTTTTCCAACCTGTAGTGGTCGGCTTGGACATCCGGTTCGCATAGAATCTGGTCTGATTCCTCGGATTTTAAATTATGAGGGGGAAGGCGGGCTGAAAAAGGCACTGGACATTCTTCCTGTAAATCCGGTTTATGTGGAGACGGAGGATGAGGGAACGATCACCGATGCGGATACACAGGAAGATTATCAGCACCTGATCCAGATACATAATGCAAGGTTGATGCGTCCGTTTGTTGAAGTTGGATTGGCAAACCAAAAGCCTTTCTTTGACTCGGACACAGTGAATCTTTTAAAATTGATCGATCATCTTGGTTCGGTCAAAGAGGCCTGCGATAAAGCCGGCATTTCTTACAGCAAAGGCTGGACATTGCTGCATTGTGCGGAAGAGGAATTGGGATATCGGATCGTAGAACGCCAGCAGGGTGGAAAATCCGGCGGTACAGCCCATATTTCTGAAAAGGGGCTGCGATTGATCGAGACTTTTGAACAGTACGAATCGGCGGTTTCTAAGGCAGCGGTGGATTTATATAAGAAATTTTTTGCGGGCAGTGGATTATTATAAAATACAGGAGTATAAGACGATGAAATTAATGAAAACGGAAGAGGCAGTTGGGCAGGTACTCTGTCATGATATTACACAGATTATCAAAGGCGTTACGAAGGACGCTGTGTTTCGTAAAGGACATGTGATCAAAGAAGAGGATATTCCGGTGCTCCTTAGTGTGGGAAAAGATCATATTTATATTTGGGAAAACAATGAAAATATGCTGCATGAAAATGATGCGGCAGAAATTCTTCGTGATATCTGTCAGGGGGAACATATGCATCCGACAGAACCGAAAGAGGGCAAGATTGAACTTATTGCGGATACAGATGGTCTGCTGCTGATCGATCTTGAACACCTTCGGGCGGTGAATGGTCTTGGAGAAATGATGATCGCCACCCGTCCCAGTGGATTTGTTGTGAAAAAGGGTGATAAACTGGCAGGGACAAGGGTGATTCCGCTGGTTATCGAAAAAGAAAAGATGGAAAAGGCAAAAAAGGCAGCCGGGGACAGACCGTTGCTTCAATTGGTGCCTCTTAAAAAGAAAACCTATGGCCTTGTGACGACGGGAAATGAGGTGTTCCATGGACGTATCGAGGATACATTTACACCGGTGATCCAATCGAAGATGACAGAATTTGGATGTGAAATGGCTGCCCATGTGATTTTGGATGATGATCATGAAAAGATCACCGAGGCTGTTCAAAAAATGCTGGCAGATGGCTGTGACATGATTCTTTGCACCGGAGGTATGAGTGTGGATCCGGATGATAAAACACCGTTAGCTATTCGAAATGCGGGTGTGGATATTATCAGTTATGGTGCTCCGGTACTTCCGGGAGCTATGTTCCTTGCCGGATACAGCAAAGATGGGCGGCCTGTGTGCGGCCTGCCGGGCTGTGTAATGTATGCAAAGCGTACCATTTTTGATCTGGTACTGCCATATTTACTGGCCGATGTTCCTGTAACAAAGGAATGGCTGGCAGGACTTGGTCATGGCGGCTTATGTCTGAACTGTGATGTCTGTCATTTTCCAAACTGCAGCTTTGGAAAAGGTGTATAACTAGGGACCAATATGTGTAAAGCCACATTTGGAATATATTTTGAGAAAATCAAAAGGAGGAAAAAGGATGAAAAAAGCATTCGTCATCCTGTTGGCAGCAACAATGATGCTGACAACTGCCTGTGCATCAGGCACAAAAGAAACAAAGGCCGAAACGAAGGCCGAAACAACAGCTGAAACGACAGCTGAAACAGAGGAAGTTGAAGTGGTTGTATTTGCAGCAGCAAGTATGACAGAAACTTTGACAGAAATTGCGGAACTTTACAAAGAAGTTCAGCCAAACGTATCCCTGATCTTTAATTTTGATTCTTCAGGTACATTGAAGACACAGATTGAAGAGGGAGCGACCTGTGATCTGTTTATCAGTGCAGGTCAGAAACAGATGAATCAGATTGATATCCAGGCAGATGCAGAAATTAATACCGATGGTCTGAATTTCGTGGAGGAAGGCACACGTATGGACCTTCTTGAAAATAAGGTTGTACTTGCTGTTCCAGACGACAATCCAAAAAATATCCAGACATTTGATGATATGGTCGAAGGACTTACATCGGGCAGCATTTTGCTGGCAATGGGTAATGGAGATGTTCCTGTAGGTCAGTATACACAGAAGATTCTTGCTTACTATGAATTAAGTGAAGAAGAACTGGCAGGGGCAGGTGTCATTACCTATGGAACAAATGTAAAAGAAGTGACAACTCAGGTGAAGGAAGGCACCGTTGACTGTGGTATTATTT
>JAXJRF010000046.1:0-4445 GCA_036310765.1 Frisingicoccus sp. | reverse complement strand
GCACTTGGCTCTGTAAATGGGAAATGATGTGGACGGAATTTAACTTTTGTATCTTCACCGAAAAGCTCACGTGCAAACTCTGCCAATGTACCTTTCAGATCCGCAAATGTAATATGTTTGTCAATGACAAGACCTTCGATCTGATGGAAACATGGAGAATGGGTTGCATCCACTTCATCGGAACGGTAAACACGACCTGGTGCGATCATACGGATTGGAAGTTTCTGTGTTTCCATTGTATGAACCTGAGTACCAGATGTCTGAGTTCTTAAAAGAAATTCTTTGTTAATATAGAATGTATCCTGTTCATCTTTTGCCGGATGGTTAGCTGGAATATTTAAAGCTTCAAAGTTGTAATAATCCTTTTCCACTTCCGGTCCTTCAATAACTTCGTAACCCATACCAACGAAAATACGTTCCACCTCTTCCAAAGCGATCGTATTCGGATGACGATGTCCAACATTGCTCTTTTTAGCAGGCAAAGTCACATCGATCACTTCCGCTTTTAACTGGGCCTCTCTCATCTTTTTCGACAAATCTGCCTTTTTATTTTCCATGATCGTTTCAATTTCGGAACGTGTTGCATTTACCATCTGGCCAAATGCCGGACGGTCTTCCGGAGCAACTTCCTTCATGGATTTCATAATGGAGGTTAATTCACCTTTTTTACCTAAGAAAGCTACACGAATATCGTTAAGCTTATCCAACACATCAGCTTCTTCAATCTGAGCCAATGCCTTCTGACGGATCTGTTCTAATCTGTCTTTCATCTCTATCGATTCCTTTCTAAAAATATTCGGGACTGTTTTTGATTCACTCACCCTAATTTTAGGCATAAAAAAAGCCCCTTCAGATAAAGGGACGGAATTTTTCCGCGGGACCACCCTAATTCCAGAAACGGACTGTTTCTGACACTCGGATATGCGTAACGTGCATCAACGTCATCTCCTACTACCTCCTGTGGAGGATTCAAAAATGCAGCTCCTGTGGGAAATTCAACAACTGTCTGAACTTAAAACGGTTTCCACCCGATGACCGATTCTCTCTGAAAGAAAACAGCTGTCTACTGACACATTCTCAGCCTTTCACACTGAGTTTAATTTTAACATATTCCTTTTCTTTGTCAAGTGCCGTAACGGATTTGGTTGCCAATTTTTTCAAAGCATGATATTATCGATGTTATCTGCAAATACTATAACAGGAGGAAACCGTATGCTGAAAGCTATTGCCTGGGTTCGTAAAATAACGCAAAAAATACGTCACGACCATGTATCGGCTTATGCTGGCCAGTCTGCTTATTTTATCATACTGTCCGTTTTACCTTTTCTTCTCTTTCTCCTGACTCTTGTTCAGCACCTGCCGATCAAGTTTGAAACAATCATGGATGCCATCTTTCTTGTCATCCCAACAACCTATGAATCCACTGTCATATCCATACTGAATGATATACATGTAGACTCCGGCACAACTATTTTATCAATATCGGTCATTACCACGATATGGACAGCTGGAAAAGGAATCATGGCTCTCTCCAGCGGTCTGAATTCCATTCGAGAGATTGAAGAAAACAGAAGTTATATTGTTATCCGGCTCAAAGCAATGATTTATACGCTGCTCTTTGCAATATTGATTATCTTTACTTTATTTGTCATTGTCTTTGGTAACCAAATTTATTCATGGATCCGCTCTGTCTTTGAATATTTTCCGGATTATTCTGAATTATTGAGTATACTGCGTTCTTTTGTGGCCATTGGTATTTATATTTCCATGTTTACACTTTTTTATAAGTTTTTACCTGCAAAACCAATGAAGATCGCTGAACAGATTCCGGGTGCCATTTTTACAACCGCCGGCTGGATGATCAGTTCCTATATCTTCTCTTTATATGTGGAATTATCTGACAGCCCATCTTATATGTATGGCAGCCTTTCATATCTGATTTTATTTTTTATTTACCTATATATACTTATGTATATTTTCTTTCTTGGGGCCGAGCTTAACTTTTTTCTGTTCCCAGAGAAGAAAGAGGACTACCATCTTTTATATTAAACATTTAAACCGACAATCCATACTGGGACTGTCGGTTTAAGTTTACTCTGAGACCAGTTTTGAATCTGGAAAGAAATATTTCAGTATTTCATCATAGGTTTTTCCGTGCTCCGCCATTTTCATGGCACCATTCTGACTCATACCGCACCCATGGCCATATCCACCTCCATAAATCCTGTAACCCTGACATTGATTTCCTTCAATGACCGGATCAAAATAAATATAGCCGCTTGGCAGCATCGTCCATCCAGTCACACTTTCTCCGATATGAGGTATCAATTCAGCATTTTCCGGCGAAAAAATCTGACGGATCCGATACTCCCCATAAACCGTACATTCATTCTCACTCCCCTGAATTTGAATAGCTTTGAGGACACCACTCTCTCCCCGATCCAAAACTGAGATATTTTGAAGTATACCAATATCTGTCTGGCATACACGATCCACACCTTTTTCAATGTCCCCGGCTGCAATAAATACCTGCCAGCGAAACCAGGGCAGACTCTCTTCAAAATAGTCTGTTCCATCCTCCAGATTAATAAATGTCCTGAAATCTGACTCCTTCTCCAATTCCAATTCAACCGAATCATCACTTAAAAATACAGACACGCCTGCAGCTTTATCCGAAGGCGAGCCATCAAACCAAACATCTTCCGGAGAGGATGTATGACCACAGGAAGTCGAAAAGAAATAGGTCGCTGTCAGGCCCTCTTCATTCTCCAGCACTTGTCCCCGAGTCATTTGGGCTGCCTGAATACTTTCCATGCTTTCCTCCTGATTGTTGTATACCTGACTGGATACTGTATCATCCAGATTGGCCGGATAATCCTTAAAATTATTTTTGAGCGAACCTCTTGCAAAGGTTCGGGCACAGACCGCCTGTGCCTTTAACGCTTCAATTCCATAGGAAACCGGCATTTCACTTGGTACAACACCCGCCACATAATCTTCAATATTGACTTCATTCACAATGATGATTCCATTTCCCCATTTCTGTAAATGAATTTCTCCATGGTAAGACGGATTCCCACAACTCCGTTCCAGAGACAACAATTGAATCTTACCCTCCGCCGTCTCCGTTTTTATCTGAATTTCACCCTCGCCATCAAAAGATTCATCCTCCAAAGCAAATGTCAGTTCTGTCCCCCTTTTATATTTGTAAATATTCTCCCCCTTTATGACCATAAAATCATCATCTGATGTCAAAGATACCTGATCATGTTCATAGTTACCTGCATTTTCATGCAGCAACACACGTATTGTCTCCTCAGTGTATGCCTGATATATAACACCACAGATTTCATCGTCTTCAAGAACAAATTCATAAACCGTTCCGTCGGTTTTTAAATTTTCCTTTGAAATAAGCCGGGGCTCCGGATAAATCTGATAGATAACCATGTTTGCCTTACATTTAACTTCTCCGAAATCTTGCAGAACAAGAGATGTGTCTTTAATCTCCAGCAAAGAGGCTTTCCATCGATTCGGTTTATAAGCTATGGAAGTGAGTTTTCCGTCGGTGAATCCCAAGTCCCCCATATTAGGCTCGATTTTCCCATCCAATTCATGCTCCAGTCGTATGGTTCTTTCAAAGCCATCGTAAAATATATCCAATTGTTTTTCCGAAATCTCTTTAATCCATACATTTTCCATGGAAATATCATCCGATACAACCTTGATAAAACATAAAATCTCGCCATCTGTTTCATATACTTCCACTTCTCTGTCCATATAGGCATCCACAGCCAGTCCCTCTGCCGACTTTACGCCATCATCTGTCAAAATCTGCCATGCATCCAATCCTGTAACATTCGAAGGCGTTCCATATATTTTCAAATGCTGCCGATTCACATGACTGGTGTCTGCGATAATCAGCTGATAAACTTCACACCACTGTTCTCTTGGAACCATACCGTCCGACTGGCGTTTTCCTATCGAAAAAGAAAGATGGTCTTCGGATATATGAAATTGCTCCATTATATACCTCAGATCACCATAGGTAAACTTGTCCAGAGGATGAAAAAGCCCATCTTCTTTGACCGTCATCCATCCATAATAACAGGTCGTGAACACATAGCATCCATACCATTCGTTCCCATTGACATCCTCCGGCAAAGCTATTTTATCCTGAACATCCATCAGATTTTCGCAATCTTCCCGGTCATACCGTATTAATGCCAGCATACGTGCGATCTGGGATCGGCTGATCATTTCATTTTCCGTCCATTCTCTATGTAAATAAAAGAAATAAAGAACTAAAACGCTTAGCCCTGCTCCAAGAATTATGATACGCACCCAAAATCGACGCAAACCATCCACTCCTTTTTCAGAATAAAAAAGTGTCTTTGACACTTCAGCTCCCCTGCCCCTCAATCTTGAGGGGTTAGGGGTTTCTTTTT
>JAXJRF010000045.1:0-4727 GCA_036310765.1 Frisingicoccus sp. | reverse complement strand
TGAAACTCATCCATCAGGAGTTTTGCCGCCCTGTATGCAATATTCTGATCATTCACAGGAAGAAAAGAAAGATTGGTCTCCAGTGTGATACCCGGCTGCTCCTTCTTTTCCAGCATAATACGGTCAAACAACTGAACGGTCTGCATGACCATACGAACTTCATGATAACCATCTTCTCTGCGACGAACCACGTCCAGTCCCAAATTCACTTTGCCAAAAGCTTTCATCTGAATCGTATTCATTTCAATGTATCCCCCATTGTTTTTTGTATACAAAATCCGCTATATAAACAATTATAAATTATCTCCCCTGTTTTGCAAGACTTTATTTTAAGATTTCCATATTTTTCATAATGAGGATTGGCTTTCCAACAGGCAGTTCTTCCCCTTCAATTTCATTCATTTCCCGGATATCCTCCGGCGTTGCATAATACTTTTTGGCCAGTGCCCATATCGTATCTTCCTCTGTCACCACATGACCGGTCATTCCCGGCATGGACTCAATTTTTTCAAAATCCAGCGGCTCTTCTCGAACCTGGGTGACCACCTGAATCTTTACCGGTTCAAAAATAGCCGCATCCAGGGAGATGACCATCTTCACTTCAATCTCGTCATTATCCGTCATGGTTGCATTTAACTGCTCCAGCCCCGGATAGATATCATAGCTGCATCCATCGGAAATATTTTTTGCCTCGACCGTATAGGAAAAAGGAAGGGCGGCTTTCGAGGCATTGACCGGCTTCCTGTCATCCGAGGAAATATAAAGAATTCCCAGATACACAACTCCTTCCACAAGAATTCCTTCATCCGTCAGCTCGGTCTGGTCAATTTTGACATTGGCCTTTGTATGGCATACCTGGAGCATCCGGCTGCCTTCATTTCCAAGGCGTACCCGTTCCCTGATCGGACACCGGGACTGATTTTTCAAAATAAGATTATCCAGTGTGATCGTTTTCCATTCCGGAATCAATGTGACCTTCGGGGAATAAATATCCTGCAGCAATTTCAGATTTTCTTCCTGATATATATGAATATCCGCAGCCAGAACCGCCTCAATACCCACAACCCTCGATTCACCATCCTTATCACTGCGTATATCCAGATTCAGCTGATTCATATGTATCCGGATATCCGGTATCATTTCCTGGGTAACCTCCGCCAGTTCCAGCTTTCCCTCCACAGGCACTGTCAGCTCCACATCGTTTACCGGATTTTCCAAAGTCTCATCCCGATAAAGTAAAAATATGGACAACTGGCCACGCACCCCTACACCGCCATCCTGAAGTTTTATTTCCAGATTCTCGAGATTTTCCTGGTGCCAGATGATATCCATCACATTTGGTCTATTGGCCGGAATCATAGCCTCTTCCCGAATCCGCAGCTGATCCTTTTGCTGCACACAGCACTGGCTCACCGGACAGTTCCGGTTTTGTACCCACAGATCCCCACTGTTTTCCAACGCCATGGCAACTTCCTCTTCCCCCATCCGGAGTCCATGCACATGAAAAACAAGAATGGAACGCACACTTATTTTTCTGGAATTGATCATCCCCGTCCTCAGATCTTCCATATCCCATCTGAGGCTGATCGTATCCATCTCCTCAAGGCCATCCATGTTGACTGTTTCTTCAAAGGGGATCGTTCCTTCAATGGACTGCAATTGACCGTTTCCTTCATCTCCCATGTACAGTACCCCAAAAATCAGTTCTCCCCGGATCATACATTTGTCCTTTGCCGCCTTTATATCCCGAATGTTCAGCCTTCCCTTTTCCTGAATCAGACGCTCAATATCCGGTTTTGAATCCGGCACATTAAAATCATTATCCAGCGTCATCTGAAGTGAAACTGTATTTTTATATTTTGGCACTTGTACATAGGTTTTTGATAAATTCATAGAACATCCTCCTACTTTTTGAATCGGATCATCTGATCCACCACAGCCGTTTTTATGATGACATACGGATAGGATGGCACAGCCTCTGTTGTTTCGGATTTCTCCGGCCCGATCAGATCCGTATCCACCCATATACTGTCTTCGCCCTGATAGACATCATTGACCTGTATGCTGTACCCCGACGTTTCCTGCATCCCATAACCAACAATAATATATGAATGTTCCTCATCATGATATGCCATCTGAAATGTCTCATTTTTTCGTTCCTCGATCATCTCCCGTACTTCCTCCGGCAATTCCTCGTCGTCCACAACCTCGAACGCAATCTCTGCAATTTTTTTATCGGATGTATCCAGTATTGCACATCCGCAAAGCATGATCCCCAGACAGATCATGCTGCCGATCTCGATGAACTTTTCGAACATTTTTCACTCCACAGACTTGCCTTTTTTACATGATTATGTCCAATGTTTCCAAAATATACCTGTCGGTTTCCCGATGATTTCAGCCATAAAAATGGAGCCTCCTGTGAATCAGGAAGCTCCCAAAAATCATTTTATCATTTATAACATCGAAGCGATCAGTGTTTCAATCGCATCTTTCATGGCTGCTGATTTTGCATCGGCGTATTCCATGGAAGAACCTTTAATTCCGTAATAGAATTTAATCTTAGGTTCTGTACCGGACGGACGCACACATAACCATGCATCATCTGTCAGATCATAGTAGAGAACGTTGGAAGACGGAAGACCGGTTGGTTTCACTTCGCCTGTCCGGGTATCCACAATCTCATTCTTCTTATAATCGCGGGCAGAAATCACTGTCAGACCTGCAATTTCCTTCGGTGGATCTGTACGTAATGTTTCCATGATAGACTGGATCTTCTCCAATCCTTCAATACCTGCCAGGGAGATGGATTTAACATCATCGATATAATAGCCATACTTTTCGTACATATCAATCATAGCATCCCACAATGTTTTGCCCTGGGTCTTGTAATAAGCTGCTGCTTCGCAGAGGGCCATCGTTGCCACAATGGCATCCTTATCTCTGGCATATGTACCAATCAGACAGCCGTAACTTTCTTCAAGACCAAAGAGATAAGTGCCTTTACCGCTTGTTTCAAATCCAAGAATCTGCTGACCGATATATTTAAATCCGGTCAGACATTCGATCAGACGGATACCGTAACCTTTTGCAATGGCATCTGCCATATTGGTTGTTACGATCGTCTTAACCAACGCACCGTCTTCCGGTAGACTGCCTTTAAGTGCCTTTGTCTGTCCAATGGTATATTCAGCCAGAAGACATCCGGACATGTTGCCTGTCAGTGTATGATAGACACCATCCTTATCTTTCACCCGAACACCCAAACGATCCGCATCAGGGTCTGTAGCCAGAACAAGATCCGCATCAATCTCTTTTGCCAGTTTTAATCCAAGCTCGAAAGCTTCGTCTGCTTCCGGATTCGGATAGCTTACCGTCGGGAATTCGCCGTCCGGAAGTTCCTGTTCCGGTACAACGTACACATTCTCAAAACCAAGCTCAGACAAAATTCGACGGGCCGGAATATTGCCTGTACCATGAAGCGGTGTATAAACGATCTTCAGCTCTTTTGCCATAGCCTTAATGGCTTCCGGATGTTTCACCTGTTCCTTCAGGCATGCAATATATTTGTCATCAATATCTTTGCCGATGATCATGCAAAGACCCTTGCTGATGGCTTCTTCCTTATCCATCGTAAGCACCTTACTGTAATCGGTCACAGCAAGAACCTCATCCATAATTCCACTGTCATGAGGCGGTGTGATCTGGGCACCATCTGCCCAGTATACTTTATATCCATTATATTCCGGAGGATTGTGGCTCGCTGTAATATTAATACCTGCCGTACATCCCAGTTCACGTACCGCAAAGGAAAGTTCCGGTGTTGGTCTTAAGGATTCGAACAAATAGGCCTTGATACCGTTAGCCGCCAGACAGCATGCCGCTTCCGAGGCAAATTCTGGAGACATCCTTCGTGAATCAAAAGCAATAGCGACACCCATAGCTTCGCTTTCCTGTTTCTTTATGTAATTCGCCAACCCCTGGGTTGCTTTACGTACTGTGTACATATTCATGCGGTTTGTACCTGCACCGATAATACCGCGAAGGCCGGCAGTTCCAAATTCAAGATTCTTATAAAAACGTTCTTTAATCTCTTGATCATCTTCTTTGATGCTTAAAAGTTCAGCTTTGGTTCCCTCATCAAAATACGGGTCAGCCAGCCATGATTCATATATCTCTTTATAGTCCATCGGTATCTCCTCCTTCAATAGATCTAAACTCTATGATTTCTTATTATACCTTATTTTTGTTCGAGGTGCACTGCTTTTTTTGAAACTTTTTCAATAATATAACTTTAATTGTCAGATTTTTCCCCATTTTTCGACAGCATGCAAAAAAATATTACGTTGTTCTCTCTCTCGGATCAGTTTATCCAGCTTACTCATATTCTGAGCCGACATCCAACTCTTCCTAGTATTGTAATAACGATTCACGATTTTCCAGAATTTTTCCGGAAAGACCAGCATGGCATACAGGCAGCGTATTTGTCCATCATCTAACGGCAAAATCCGGTGATATGTCGAAATCATAGCTAATCCCAGTCCCACATTCCATCGATTTTTCTCCAGAATTTTACGCATAAAAACGTATAAATCATAAATCTGAAGTTCGAAATGCATCTGATCAAATCGTACCAGAGCCATTTCACCCCCCATTACAAGAATATTATGCTGGGTATAATCCCCATGACATAATCTCTGTTCCTCGCATGCCTGTTCATACATCTG
>JAXJRF010000044.1:0-2367 GCA_036310765.1 Frisingicoccus sp. | reverse complement strand
GTTCAGCTCCCGGAGCCGCGTAGCACACCATCCATGAAGGCCAGAACAGCATAAGGAATGCACGTCCTGCTAAAGCCGGGTTAAAAATATTACGTCCAAGACCGCCACAAAGACCTTTAACAACAATTACCGCAAAGGCACTTCCGACAGCCGCCATCCAGTATGGTACAGTTGCCGGTAAAGTCATTGCCAGTAAAAGTCCGGTTACCGCAGCAGAACCATCCATAACCGTATTTCTATGATAGATCAGCATACCGCAGATCCATTCCGAAATTAACGCAGCAAGCGTGCTGACCAGTGTCACAAGAAGGGCTCGCATACCAAAATTCAATACGCCGACAATAAGTGCCGGAACCAGGGCGATCATAACATCAAGCATCACTCGATCTGTACGAATCTTGCTTCGAATATGAGGAGATGAAGTAACTGTTAAATTCATTTGTTTTGACCCTCCCTTACCATACGTTTTCCATTTCTAAAACTTTCTACCAGAGGCAGTTTACCCGGACAGGCATAGGCACAGCATCCGCACTCAATACAATCAAGCACATGTTTCTGTTCCAATCCGTCCACATCTTCTGCCTTTTCGTAACAATACATATATAATGGTTCCAGACGCATCGGGCAAACCGTTAAACATTTGCCGCAGCGGATGCAGACCGGATTTTCTGTTTCACCATTCTGAGCCTGAGACAGACACAAAATCGAATTTGTTCCCTTGACAATGGATGTTTCCAAATCTTTCTGGGCAATTCCCATCATTGGTCCGCCGCTGATAACTTTCCACACATCATCGGTCAGACCGCCGGACTTATCCACAAGTTCTGCAAAAGAAATACCAATTGGAGCTGCATAATTGCCCGGATTCTTTACACCTTCACCGGTCACTGTGACAATTCGCTCTGTCACAGGCTGTCCAAGGCAAACAGCTTTGTAAACAGCTGCAAAGGTAGCTGCGTTGAATACGGCACATCCAACAGATGCCGGAAGCTGTCCGGATTCCACTTCTCGTCCGGTTACTGCCTGGATCAACTGTTTTTCTGCACCCTGAGGATATCGTGTCGGCAATACGCTAAGCTCGATTCCTTCTTCTTTGTCAATCTTATCTTTAAGAATTTTAATGGCATCTTTTTTATTATCTTCAACCGCCAGTACCATTCGCTCCGGTTTTAAAACCTGACGGATAATTTTCATACCTTCCAAAACATGCTCCGGATGGGTGCGTAAAAGCACATCATCTGCCGTAATATACGGTTCACATTCACATGCATTGGCTATCACTGTATCAACTTTATTCTCACTGGAGCTCACTTTTATATTTGTGGAAAATGTAGCTCCGCCCATTCCCACAATACCTGCTTCACGTATAATGGAAATAATCTCATCATTTTCCAAATTCGAATAATCTCCATAAGGAACCATCGTTGTATCCTGCGTGTCCTGATAATCATTTTCAATGACAACTGCCATTACTTCATTTCCGCCTGGATGGCGTCTCTTCTCTACTGCAATAACTTTACCTGACACAGAAGCATGAACAGGCACACATAAGCCTTCGCCATCACCGATCTTCTGTCCTTTTTTTACCAGATCGCCCACTGCGACCAACGGCTGACATGGAACACCAATGTGCTGGGACATGGATATTGTGACTTGTGCCGGTTTCAAATCTGCTACCAGGTCACTTCCTGCAGATAATTCTTTGCGGTCATTCGGATGAATACCGCCAAAAAACAAATGTTTCATAATTTCACCTCAATAACTTCATGTTCGGATCAGTTCTTCAAATCCCGAACTGTAAAAAATCTCACCATCAGGAGCTATCCACATGGCCTGTGCATCATAATGATCCAACAATTTCTGCCCCTCCTCCTGAGGAAGGATAAATAATGCCGTTGACAAAGCATCTGCCAAACCGGAATCCTGACAGACGATCGTCAC
Organism: Frisingicoccus sp.; assembly: GCA_036310765.1. GTDB lineage: Bacteria > Bacillota > Clostridia > Lachnospirales > Lachnospiraceae > Frisingicoccus. The sequence continues at coordinate 426 of JAXJRF010000044.1, read as the reverse complement.
TGCTTTCCAGTAATCGGCCGGAAATAATGTATCCGGGTCAATGATATGATGATATTTTTTGTTATCAACTACATAATATCTCTGATAATCACCACTAGTAACCACACAGCCTTCTGTAATGTATACTGTATGCAAATTATCACCCTGATCACCGTCCGGATCCTGAATGCCTACGATCCAGCGATTATCTTTCAGGGGTTTTGGTCCGGTGGCACACACATTGCCGCCCACACTCACCAGAAGACCAGAGGGTGCATTCTCACACACCCTCTGCATCGACCAGCCCTTTGCCACAGCCCCCACATCCAGTCGCTGTTCGGGATCGATCAGAAATACTGTTGAAGCTTCTTCATTGATCACAACTGTGTCAAAGCTACAATGCTCCCTCGCTGCCTCCAACGCATCCAGTTCCGGAATCGTGGCATT
>JAXJRF010000043.1:0-2805 GCA_036310765.1 Frisingicoccus sp. | reverse complement strand
TTAGAATATAATAAAGAAAAAATTTATTGTGAGATGGGACATGCGATTGTCGTTCAAACAGATAAAAAAGAGTTTCTGCATATGAACATTATACCAGAGAAGGCGAATACGGAGATGGTGTTTTCCAGCGGCGTACAGCTTTTGAACTGCGACTTTGGAAAATTCATAGGAACGCATTTCCTGGAAAGAAGTGCGGGATACTGCAAGGCTCGGCTGGATATTAAACCGGAGCATATGAATCCGATCGGTACGGTGCATGGTGGCTGTCTGTTTACATTGGCGGATGCGGTCTGTGGTATGGCAGCATCTTCGGAGGGCAGTGTGTGTACAACAGTGGATAGCCATATTCAGTTTTTAAATGGGGCATTCTGGCCAAAATATCTGATTGCGGAGGCAAAACCGAAGAAAATCGGACGCAAGATTCGAAACTTCCTTGTGGAGATTACAGACGATAAAGGTACATTAATCTGTACGGCAGATTTTATTTTTTACAGCCTGCAGGATTAAGCAGAAAAAGGACTTTTCATTTGCGAGAAGTCCTTTTGTTATAAATCATATTAATCTAATCCGCGAAGAAAAATGTTTGGGAGATATTCTTCCATCATATCTTTAATCTCCATCAATTCGTCTTTGGAATAGCTGGAGAAAATTGGCATGATCACATCTTCAGAAGGTACATACGACTGAAGGTAGTAGGATTTTGCACCATTTAACCATTTGGCAATGGAGAGCATATCCTCTTTGGAATGGAGCTCGCGGACGACGGTTGTGCGGAACTCGTAGTCAATGCCGCTGTCCTTGATCAAATCGACGGAAAGCTTAATGCGTGTCAGATCCAGGTCATTTTTCCCGGATGTCTTGGCATATTTCTCCTGGCTGTTTTTTATATCCATAGCAATATAGTCGACAAGCCCTTCGTTAAACAAATGATCAAGCAGAACCGGGTCATAGCCGTTGGTATCCAGTTTGATCAGATAGCCCATTTCCTTTATGCTGTAAAGAAATTCTCTCAGGTCCGGCTGAAAAGTCGGTTCGCCGCCGGTGATGCAGACACTATCAAGAACCCCTTTTCGTTTTTCGAGAAAAGTATACACTTCCTCCAACGGAATGTCGGGAAGTGAGGATGCCTGAGTAACGAGAGATCCGTTATGGCAAAATGGACATTTAAACTGACAATCCCCCACAAACAAAGTGGCTGCGACATGTCCCGGATAATCTAATAATGTAGTTTTTGTAAGTCCTTTAATTTGCATATGCATACCTCTTTATGTTTTAAATCATTTATACGATTTTATTCTAGCATAAAACAAAAATGGGTACAATGAAATTAAAATTGAATTATGTAAAAAAGTGTAGTAAGATACATTTTAAACAATCTTATAGGATGGAGGATGAATCATGGATCGTTTTATTGTCCATAATCTGTTTGGAATAGAAGGATTTAATATTGCCTGGTATGGTGTGATCATCGGTGTTGGTATGATCATTGCCACGTCCCTGGCCGCATGGAGGGCAACAAAGCAGGGATACAAGTCGGACCTTATCATTGATTTTGTTCTGTTTGCAATTCCGATCGGTATTGTATGTGCTCGTCTTTATTATGTTATTTTTGAGTGGGAATATTATATTCAGGATCCGATCCGGATTTTTGCGATCCGGGAGGGCGGTCTGGCAATTTACGGCGGTGTGATCGGTGGTATCTTGACGGCCATTATTTTTTGCAAAGTGAATAAATTCTCCTTGATCAAGTTATTGGATCTGGCGATGCCGAGCTTGCTGCTTGGACAGATTATTGGACGCTGGGGCAATTTTATGAATCAGGAAGCTTTTGGTAATCTGATCACAGATCCGAAACTTCAGTTTTTCCCTTACGGCGTCTACATTGAAAGTTTGGGAGAATGGCATCAGGCTACATTTTTCTATGAAAGTGCAGCGAATCTGATTCTGTTTATTTTGATGATGATTGTTGCAAGAAAAGTAAAGAAAGATGGCTGGATGGTGGTCATGTATTTTGTCGGTTACGGTGCGATTCGATTCTTTATCGAGGGACTGCGTGCAGACAGTCTGTATCTTATTCCGGGGATACGAGTTTCTCAGCTTTTGTCGCTTGTGCTGGTCTGTGCAGGCTTGGTCATTGCCTGGGCAATCCATACAGGACGGCTCCGGAGCAGGGAGTATAAGGGCAAGTATCTTTTGAATGAAAGCCGGAAGAATGGAGAAAAATAATGACACAGGACGAAAAATATATGAAGGAAGCCATGAAACAGGCCAAAAAGGCAGCAGCTATCGAGGAAGTGCCTATTGGCTGTGTCATTGTGTACAAAGATAAGATCATTGCTAGGGGATATAATAAGCGAAATCTGAAGAAAAACACCCTGGCTCATGCAGAAATATTGGCGATGAATAAGGCAAGCAAGGTGATCGGCGACTGGCGGCTGGAGGATTGTACCATGTATGTGACATTGGAACCATGTCCAATGTGTGCCGGGGCCATTGTTCAGGCCAGAATTCCCCGGGTTGTTATTGGTTCAATGAATCCGAAGGCGGGATGTGCAGGCTCCGTTTTAAATGTATTGCAGACGGATGGCTTTAATCATCAGGCGGAAATTGAGACAGGGGTTCTTGGGGAAGAATGTTCCTGTATGCTCAGCAGCTTTTTTAAGGAGCTTCGTAAACTGAAAAAAGCCAGAAAAAAGCAGGAAGACCAGTCCTTGACAGAAAAATAAAAACAAGATATACTGTTTCTTGCAATTATGTTATAACCTTTCCGTGCAGCCGGGGAGATAGCGGTGCCCTGCACCTGCA
>JAXJRF010000042.1:0-6596 GCA_036310765.1 Frisingicoccus sp. | reverse complement strand
TTGCTGACAGGAGATCTGGAAGAGGCTGGAGAGAATATTTTAATGACACAGTCTCGGTTGGAGACAATGGATATACTTAAGGTGGCCCATCATGGCTCTTCCGGTGCCACGTCCGAAAGTTTTTTGAATGCGATACAGCCTGTATGGGCAGTGATCTCCTGCGGTGAAAACAATCGGTACGGTCATCCCCACAAGGAAACGCTGGAACGTTTGGAAAAGCAGGGATGCCAATGGCTGACCACATCGGGTCAGGGAGCCATATGCATCGAATTTGCACAGGAGGGCTATACGATTTATGGCTATCAAAAGAAAGATTGAAAAAATAAGGGTTTCAGAATATAATGGACATAATCATGTGAAGGAGAGAGAAGTGTGAAAATACTCAGTCAGCATATAAAATCCGGCCAGTTTAAATCGGTCTATCTGCTTTGTGGGGATGAAGATTATCTGAGAAAACAGTATAGAGATCGTATGAAAGAAGCTATGGTCGGTGATGATACAATGAATTACAGCTATTTTGAAGGGAAAGGCATCTCAGTCAAAGAACTCATTGAATTGGGAGAAACGCTGCCTTTTTTCAGTGAACGTCGATTGATCGTCGTTGAAAACAGCGGTTTCTTTACGTCATCCCAGGATGAGTTGGCAGCTTATATTAAGGAAATGCCGGAGAGCACCTGTTTCCTTTTTGTTGAAAAAGACGTGGATAAGCGGAACAAATTATATAAGGCTGTTTCTTCGCTGGGGTATGTGGCCAATCTGTCGGCACCGGATGAACGGACACTGATCCGCTGGATCAATGGTCTGCTGAAAAAAGAACAGCGGTATATGTCTGATGCAGCTCTTGGATATTTTCTGGGGCGTATTGATACGGATATGGAAAATATCCGTCGAGAATTGGACAAACTGGTTGTTTATACGGATGGCAGTACAGAGATTACAAAAGAAGATATTGATGCGGTCTGTACAGTCTATACGGAAAGTCAGGTTTTTGATATGGTGACGGCGGTGGCACAGGGGCAGCAGTCGAAGGCACTGGAGCTTTATTATGATCTGGTGGCACAGAAGGAGGCTCCGATGCGTATTCTTTACTGGATAACCCGTCAGTTCAATCAGCTTTATCAGATTAAGGATCTGCAGAGTAAAGGGTATCCGGATCATATTATTGCAGAACGGATGGGCGTACGTGATTTTGTTGTCCGGAAAAATAAAGGCTTATGTCAGCGTTTTTCTCTGGCTGAATTACGCCGGGCGGTTCAGATCTGTGTGGAACGGGAAGAAGAAGTGAAGACAGGAAAAATGAATGACCGGATGGCAGTGGAATTGCTGATCGTTCTCTTTTCCTCAAAGACATCATAAAAAAGTAAAAAAATAAAGGACTAAGATGTGAGGGTGAAATATCTTAGTCCTTTTAAATTCATCTTTATAAAATCGACGTATCCTTAAGCCATTTTGTTTACAGCAAGGTTCATACGGCTGATTTTTCTGGAAGCTGCATTCTTGTGATAAACACCTTTAGAAGCTGCTTTGTCGATCGCACTAGTAGCTTTTAATAATTCAGCCTTAGCGAGTTCTTTATCGTTAGCTGCGATAGCTGCGTCTACTTTCTTAACTGCAGTTTTAACAGCAGATTTGATCATCTTATTTCTTAAAGCCTTTGTTCTAGTAACAAGGATTCTTTTTTTTGCGGATTTAATGTTAGCCAATCTGGGCACCTCCCTATATTTTTGAATATTATTTTACTTGTATATTCATTAAAGCCGGACACGGACGTTCTAATGTAAACATACTCATATATCATACGAGATGTGGACGAAAATGTCAATACATATTCTGAATTGTTTTTGAAAAAATAATAGAAAAATTTGAGAAAAGAGGAAGTTGTTATGAACAGTTCATTGCGTACCGATCTGGCCATTGAAAATGCCGAAATGTTTCATGAACAAGAAGAACTCCAGGGGATTTGTATCCGGGAGGAGGATGGAAGAAGAGCGGGTATCCGCATCACACGTGTCACTGTGGAAAATGAGGTGGGAGCGCGAAAGATTGGCAAAGCGGTGGGAGATTATATTACACTGGAGATTCCCGAACTGGATATGGAGGATGTCAGTTATCATCAAAGTATCTGTGATGAAGTTGTGGAGCAGTTAACAGAACTTGTACCGGATATTCGAAATAAAAAAGTGCTTGTGGCAGGCATCGGCAATCGGAAAATGGCACCGGATGCTTTGGGACCGCTGGTTGTGGAGCATTTGCTGATTACACGACATTTGGTCCAGGAATACGGAAAAAATACGGAAATAACAAGGGGAATGGGTTGTGTCAGTGCGTTGGCTCCGGGGGTTATGGCTCAGACGGGCATTGAGACGCGGGAGATTTTACTGGGTGCGATCCATGAAACCCATCCCGATGTGCTGATCGTCATTGATGCCCTGGCGGCAAGAAATGTTCGGCGTCTGAATAAAACAATCCAGATCACCAATACAGGCATTGCACCTGGGGCGGGTGTTGGAAACCGTCGATTTGGCATTGATCGGGACAGTATGGGCATACCGGTGATCGCCCTTGGTATTCCGACGGTGATTGATGCGGCAGCGATCGTTGATGATACGGTGGGCAATTTACTGGCCGTCATGGATTCGGAGGCAAATTCCCTTGGCCAATGTATTGGGAAAATGATAAAAAACCTCGATGATTCGGAGAGATATCAGCTCGTCCGGGAGCTGATGGCACCGGAAATGGTCAATATGTTCGTCACACCGAAAAATATGGACGAAATTGTCCTTCAGATGAGTTATACATTATCCGAGGCACTGAATCAACTCTGCCATTCAATAGCATAGCTTTTTTCGTCGGACATATAATAATAAAGTGTGAGGCGAAGTAATGAGATTGAGCAAAAGCTTTTTGTATTTGAGTGAAATCATTCTTGGAACGCTTTTTTTGTCGATGACCGGGATATTGTCCGGGGGAAATATATGCTTAAACAGTATCAGTCCGGTGCTTTATGGACGAAATATTTCGATTTCCATGGCAGATTGGACAGAACGGATATCCAATGGACTGATCGGAAGTATGGTGCCGCTCTGGATGATCGAAAAAGACCGGGTGGCATTGATGCAGGATGCGATCTGTGAGCTGTATCCCACCGACAGTCTGTTAGACGCTATTTATGCGGAAAATCATCCGGAACAATCGGAGGGAGCAACCGGTCAGTCGGAAGACGATGGCGATGCATTGCCAGCGGCCGCACCAGTGATCAGTGACCAGGGGATTGTGTATACGCCGGAAATGCTGAAAGACTATAACTATTTTGTCAGTCAGTTTTATGCCATCGACAGTACAACCTATGCGGACGGGCTTTTGGATGCGGATACATTTTATAATATGGATCTAAGCATGGATGTGACAGGGGAAGAACCAAAAATTTTAATCTATCATACCCATTCCCAGGAGGCCTTTGCGGACAGCCGCCCCGGGGTATGGCAGGATACGGTGGTGGGCTTAGGAGAAATATTGAAGGAGCGCCTGGAAAAAGATTACGGCGTCTCTGTTCTCCATCTGACAGAGACATTTGATGTGGTTGACGGGATTACGGATCGGAGCACAGCCTATACTTATGCGGAGGAAAGGGTACGTCAGATATTGTCAGAGAATCCGTCGATCAAGGTCGTGATTGATCTCCACAGAGACGGGGTTCCGGAAGGGACACGTCTTGTTACCAATGTGGATGGTAAGGAAACGGCCCAGCTCATGTTTTTAAATGGTTTATGCCGGACAACGGCCAGCGGTCCGATTGGCTATCTGCAAAATGATTATCTGACGGAAAATCTCGCCTTCAGCTTTAAGCTTCAGCTGAAGGCAGCCCAATATTACCCGACGCTTATGCGGCGGATTTATTTGAGATCCTATCAGTATAATTTACATATATTGCCGAGAAGTCTTTTGGTAGAATGCGGTGCACAGACAAATACAGTGGAAGAGGCACAGAATGCCATGCCCCTCCTGGCAGATCTTTTATATATGGTTTTGTCTGGAAAATAAAGGGCTGCAGGTGGCATTTTCGAGGGAAATAGTCTATACTAGGGAGGAAAGTTGTATATTTAACAATGTAAGAAAAATGAAAGAAATCCATGCATTTTAATGTTAAAAATGGCTGATACAATAAATTTACAGGATACACAGGATGCGTATAAGGAGTTAGAGATGGAAAAACAAACGATACTTGTAGTAGATGATGACAGAGAAATTGTTCGGGCAATATCTAAATTGCTGGAACTTGAAGGGTATGAGACGCTGAAGGCGTATGACGGTCTGGAGGCTTTGGAGGTTCTGGTGGAACATACGGTCCATCTGATTATTATGGATGTGATGATGCCAAAGTTAAATGGGCTGTCCGCATTGATGAAAATTCGGGAAACGAAAAATATTCCGATCATTATTTTATCGGCCAAGACAGAGGATAGTGATAAAATTATCGGTCTTTCCATGGGGGCTGATGATTATGTGAGCAAGCCTTTCAGTACGGAGGAACTGGTTGCAAGGGTTAAAGCTCAGCTCCGGCGGTATATGACCTTTGGTTCTGCTCGCGATTCAGAGCCGAGAAATGAGGAGATCCGACTGGGCGATCTTGTTTTGAATAAGGATCAGAAACAGATGTATGTGAGTGGCGAGGAAGTACGACTGACAGCGACAGAATATAAGATTGTGGAACTGCTCATGTCCTATCCGGGCAGAGTATTTTCTGCCGAGGAGATTTACAGACGCATATGGAATGAGGATGCTTATGCGGTGGAGAATACGGTTATGGTCCATATCCGACGGATTCGTGAAAAGATAGAGATTGACCCGAAAAATCCAAAATATTTAAAGGTGGTGTGGGGAATTGGCTACAAAATGGAAAAAATATGAAATGTACGGACCTGAAAAACCGGGACGTATCAAACGCTGGTTTTGGCATTGGAAAGATAAATTGAAGACGATGAATGGGCTCTATGTATTGTCCGTCGTCTTTCTGGTTGCTTTTACAGATCTGTTTATAAGATGGATGGATTTTGATTATTCTATGGCCTTAACCGTTTATCTTTTTGGAATTTTAAATATTATTATATGGGGAGTTTTACTGCGAAAAATCGATGGAAATACGGATAAGCCATTTTTTATGAATTGGCTGAAAAAGTGGGATTGTGACATCCTGATCCTGCTATACGGTGCCGTACTGTGTGTGTTACTCATAGTCACAGCTATAGGGGCCGGATATTTCATAAGGACCTATTATGACTGGGATGGTTATTATGCCTACACCGATTTTATGGACGGCAGCTTTATGGTTTTGTTTACACCGATTGCCATGGTCAATAATGCTTTTGTCATGGTCATCATACGTCATTTGAAATCACCGGAACTTCGAAAGAATGTATTTTGCAGGCGATTATTTGGCAAAGTCCGGCATTGGTTCAAGGAACGGCGGTTAAGATATCAGAGGAAATATCCATTTCAGCAAAAGATCCAAATGGAAATGATCATCATTTTCTGTGTGCTTATCATGGTCGGCGGTTTAAGCTTACTTAGTGTGGTTTCCTATGGTATGGTCAAAATAGCAGTGGCTTTGCTTATTCTTATAGGCAGTGTGATTGTTTTTGTATGGCTGTACAATCATAAATCCTTTATGAACGATGTGGGAACGCTTGTAAATGAAATCCATGAGGTTTCTGAAGGGAATACATTAAAAGAAAGTGCCATACCTGAACATTCATTCATATATGAAGCGGGAAGAGATCTGACAAATGTTTATAAGAATTTGAATGACAGTGTGAAACGTCAGGTCCGGAGTGAAAAAATGAAAGTGGATCTGATCACCAATGTATCTCACGATCTGAAAACACCGCTGACGTCGATCATCGGTTATATCGATCTTCTTAAAAAGACGGAACTGAGTGATGAGGCCAGAGATTATGTGGATATACTTTCCAAAAAGTCGGAAAGACTGAAATATATGATCCAGGAAGTATTTGAAATTTCCAAAGCAACCAGCGGCAATATGGATCTGCATATCGAAATGCTGGATATCGGCACATTGATTTATCAGATTCTTGGTGATATGGAAGAAAATATTGAATCGTCCCATCGGATCATTCGGAAACAGATATCGGAGGAACCTTTATATGTGCTGAGTGACAGTCAGAAAATGTATCGTATTTATCAGAATCTGATTGAAAATGCTTTGAAATATTCACTGGAGGGCAGCCGCATATTTATTGATACCTTTGGTGATGAACGTAAAGTAACGACGATTATTAAAAATACATCCTCCTACGAGATGGATTTTACCGAAGAAACGATTACCGAAAGATTTACCCGCGGAGATACAAGCCGTACGACGGAAGGTCATGGCCTTGGTCTGGCCATTGTCAAGAGCTTTGCAGAGGCTTGCGGGGGCGAATTCCATATTGATATCGATGGCGACCTTTTTAAAGCTATTGTGGTTTTTAAGAGAGAGTTCCCGGAGATGGATAATATAGGCTGAGCAGGAACATTGGGAGCTGCCGGAAAAAATATATGACAAATAGAAAACCTCATGTTATACTATTCGGAAGAGA
>JAXJRF010000041.1:0-1227 GCA_036310765.1 Frisingicoccus sp. | reverse complement strand
TATCCATAAAGATGGACAGAGGTGAAAGTATTTATACCCAGTCCGGAGGTATGAGCTGGATGACGGATGGTATTCGAATGGACACTAATACCCATGGCGGATTTATGCGAGGTCTGGGAAGAATGTTTTCCGGAGATTCGCTGTTTATGGCCACATATACGGCGGAGCGTGACAATCAGGAGATCAGTATCTCTGCGGCTTTGCCGGGAGAAGTTCATGTGATCGAGGTCGGACCGGGAAAAAGCTATATTGCTCAGAAAGGTGCATTTCTTTGTGCCCAGCAGAGTGTTCAGTTGGATGCGGTTCTCACAAAGAAATTTTCAAGCGGCATGTTTGGCGGCGAAGGTTTTGTACTTCAAAGACTTTCCGGTCGGGGTGTTGCATTTTTAGAGCTGGACGGAGCGGTTTGTGAATACACGTTGGCTCCGGGCGAACGGCTCAAGGTGGATTCGGGAAATATCGCCTATTTTGAAGAACAGGTGGGCTATTCGGTTGAAACGATCAAAGGATTTAAGAATGTATTGTTCGGTGGTGAGGGACTGTTTCTGACCGTTCTTGAAGGACCGGGCAAAGTATGGCTCCAGACGATGACGGCAGCTGATCTGGCGACAAAGATCGTACCGTATATTCCGGTATCGAATAATTAGATAAATGAGGTAAGACTTGGATGAAAACATTGGTAATCGCTGAAAAACCATCGGTAGGCAGAGATATTGCCCGGGTTTTAAAATGCGGAAAGAATAATCAGGGAGCACTGGAAGGTGATAAATATGTGGTGACGTGGGCACTGGGCCATCTGGTGACACTGGCCGATCCGGAAAGCTATGATGCGAAATACAAAGCGTGGAATATGCAGGATCTGCCGATGATGCCGGAAAAATTCCAGCTCGTAGTCATCAAACAGACTGGAAAACAATATCAGACGGTAAAGAACCATTTGTATCGAAAGGATATCGGTGATGTGGTCATTGCAACCGATGCGGGACGTGAGGGGGAACTTGTGGCCCGGTGGATTCTTGCAAAGGCGGGCAGCCGCAAGCCGGTGAAACGACTTTGGATATCCTCTGTTACGGATAAAGCCATTCGGGAAGGATTTGCCCATCTGAAAGACGGCAGGGAGTATCGAAATCTCTATGCGGCTGCTGAGGCGAGGGCAGAAGCAGACTGGCTCGTGGGGATTAATGGAACCCGGGCGTTAACCTGTAAGTATAATGCCCAGTTATCCTG
>JAXJRF010000040.1:0-4297 GCA_036310765.1 Frisingicoccus sp. | reverse complement strand
CTCCAGTCCTTCCACATTCAGTGTTGTCCCGCTCAGTTTCAGCACTACCTTGAAACCCCAGACCGCAATATTCTGGGACATGGTGACTTTTTTCTGCGGATTAAAATGACCAACGATATTCACGAGCAGAAACAGCGGCCAGCTTATAATTCAGAAAAAGCATAAAAACAAAACAATGGCTATAAAACGAATCATAATCAGGCCTCCGCATTTGCAGTATCTGTTTTTTCTTCCGGTTTCTGATTACGCCAGAAAAGTTTGGACAGATCATTTAAATAGGAAGACATCCATGGCTGCAGATCACTCTTTGCAAAACGCCAGGACCAGTTGCCTGTGCCTGTTCCCGGTGTATTCATGCGGGAATTGCTGTCCAGTCCAAGGACATCCTGAAGTGGGAAGATGGCATAGCGTGCCACAGAGCCCATAGCAAGGCGGATAAAATCCCAGTGGATATTATTGCCGTCACAGCTCAAATAACGGCGTGCTTTATCCTGTGATACAGGTGATGCCTGACGATACCAGCCCAATGTTGTGTCATTGTCATGGGTACCTGTGTAGCAGACGCAGTTTTCAATATAATTATACGGAAGATAATCGCTGTCACCTGGTTCATTAAAGGCAAACTGTAAAATTTTCATACCCGGTAAGTTGTAATCATCTCGCAGAGCTTCCACTTCCGGTGTGATAATACCAAGATCTTCTGCGATGATCGGAAGTTCACCGTCAAAGGCTTTAAGGACGTGATCAAAGAAGTCATTGCCAGGTCCTTTAACCCACTTACCGTTGAGGGCTGTTTCTTCACCGCCTGGAACTGCCCAATAGGCTTCAAAACCGCGGAAATGGTCAATTCTAAGAATATCTGTCTGGGTCAGCTGGTGGCGAATACGCTGGATCCACCATGCGTAACCGGTTTTTTTGTGATATTCCCAGTCATACAGAGGATTGCCCCAAAGCTGACCGGTGGCACTGAAATAGTCTGGCGGTACACCGGCAACGACCGTCGGATAACCTTCATCATCCAATTGGAAAAGTTCCTTGTTAGCCCAAACATCGGCACTGTCCGGAGATACGAAGATCGGAATATCGCCGATGATCTGAATATTATTTTCGTTGGCATATTTTTTCAATTCATACCACTGTTTGAAAAAGATGAACTGGACAAAGCGATAGTAATTTACAGAGCTATCCAAACGTTTGAGAGCTTCAGCTTTTGAGGCTGCTGTTGGTGTTTTGTATTTACTTTCCCATTCAGTCCATTTCTTTCCGTTGTGGTCATCTTTCAATGCCATGAAAAGGGCATAGTCGGTCAGCCATCCGTCATTTTCCTGGCAGAAAGTATGGAATTCGCGATTCAAAGCCGCATCGGAAATATTTAAAAAGTTTTGATAAGCAGTCTTTAATAACGTTGTTTTAAAGACAATAAGCTTATCATAATTTACCCGATGTTCATCCCATGCAGGCATATTGAAAAAGTCGCTTTCGTTCAATAAATTCAAATCCAATAATTTCTCTGGACTGATCAGTAAAGGCTGACCGGCGAAAGCAGAATAAGCCTGATACGGAGAATCACCAAAACCGGTTGGGCCTAATGGCAGACACTGCCAGAGTGTTTGACCGGCGTCTTTTAAAAAGTCAATAAAATCGTAAGCAGTTTTTCCAAGATCTCCAATTCCGTAAGGACCCGGAAGGGAAGTCGGGTGCAGGAGAATACCGCTTTGACGTAATGTACGTTGTTTCTTTTGTTCCATATGTCACTTACCTCCAAGTTTAAAACACTACTTTATATCATACACGATTTGGGGGTCATATGGCAAGATGTTGCGTATATTCTTCCAGTGTCATACCGGTACTTTTTAAATAGTTTGCCAGTTCTTTTCCCACATAGCGAAAATGCCAGGGTTCATAGGCATAACCGGTAATATTTTCTTTGCCCTCCGGGTAACGGAGGATAAACCCGTAGGAGGGAGCATTTTCCCGAAGCCACTTGCCTTCGGGGGTGGTTTCAAAGCTGGAAGTCAGGGCGGAATGTATGGAGGGGGTGGATATGTCTATGGCAAGACCGGTCTGATGTTCACTTTGCCCCGGCTTTGCCGAATAAAGGGATGTTTCTGTCTCGCCCCGGACAGCCACATTTTGTTCGTAAATATTTTTCTGTCTTTCATAAGAGCGGTATCCGGAAACGGCGATGGGATTCAGGCCGGCATTTTTTGCATCTCGAAACATTGTCTCCAGGGCAAGGGCGGCGGGTTCACGCATATAGTTGCGAAAATCATCACCGATATAGGCAAAGGGAACGTTGACGGGAACAAGGTCGGAGGGAACGTAATTTTCATCCAGAGGGTGGGTTTTGTTGACGAGAATACCTAAATAATCATGATCCATAACATCACCAAAAAGGCATTTGTTTTAAATTATGAAAAAACAGGACGATGGTGAGGGAACCCATGGAAAAAATAAGCATATCATAGGTATGAAAAAGTAGGGGAGGCGCTTATGAATTATAACAGTTTACATCAAATGAATCTGTATGATGTATTTGGTGACAGTCCATGGACGCAGGAAGATTTATTTATCAAAGACCGGGAGTATATGAAAAAGCTTTGTCCGAAGTGCAGCAGAGAGCTTGTTCGATGGGTGAAAGATGTATGTGATGAGGAAGAATATGACGGAAGCTGCATGTATGATGAATATCCGGATACGGTGTCCATGGAAATGATGATGAATAAGGCCTATGTCCGGGCAGGAAGACCGGAGCCAGAGGAATGGGTCAAGGCTCTGCTGATGAGCATGCTTCATAATGAAGTGTGTTACCGCAGAAACCGGAGAAGGGAATTCAAACAGCGTTTGTATCCCAGATAGAGGCATGGGGCGGGATAGACCGCCCCTTGTGAAGGAAGGGAAAACGTGTTAAAATTTTCTATATATATCCGAAAGAGGAAAGGAATCAGAAATGAAGAAACTGGAAGAAGTTTTACAGAGTGTTTTAAATTGGGAACTGGTGGATATGACCTTAAGCAACCGAAAATATGCCGGTGATATTCAGAAGATCAAGATACGTCCGGTGATCATTAAGGACCAGCTTTTATTTCAGGCTGCCCAGTATACGAAAACACAGGTATTTCATAAAAATATAGAAGAAGGGCAGATTCAGACATGGGTTATGGATTTAATCCGCAATGAATTTAAGCAGACTCATATTCAAACAGGGGATCGGGATTACACGATCTTGTCCGGAAAGAAAGGAAATATTACGGTAAAAGCGCATCCATTGAAAGTATGTTCAAAAGCCGCCAGACAGGATCTTTCTCATAACCGGAAGAAAACCTATATTTTGCCGGAAGGAACACCGGTGCCTTTTTTGATCGATCTGGGTGTTATGACAGGGGAAGGAAAGATTGTTCGGAGCAAGTATGATAAATATCGCCAGATCAATCGTTTTCTGGAATTTATACAGGATGTGCTGCCGGAACTGCCAAAGGACCGTCAATTAACGATCATTGATTTTGGATGCGGCAAATCCTATTTAACCTTTGCCATGTATTACTATCTGAATATTCTGATGGGCTATTCGGTGAAAATGATTGGCCTGGATTTGAAAGCAGATGTCATCCGTCATTGTAATGAACTGAGGGATAAGTACGGTTATGATAATCTGGAATTTATCCATGGTGATATTGCTGATTTTGAAGGTGCGGATGCGGTCGATATGGTCGTTACACTCCACGCCTGTGATACAGCAACAGACTATGCTTTGTATAAAGCGATTCGCTGGAATGCCAGAGTTATCCTGTCTGTGCCATGCTGCCAGCATGAACTGAATGGTCAGATTAAAAATGATGTGCTCAGCCCGGTGCTCCAGTACGGTCTTCTGAAAGAGAGAATGTCTGCCCTGATCACAGACGGACTTCGTGCAAATCTTCTTGAGATTATGGGTTATAAAACTCAGATTCTGGAATTTATTGATATGGAGCATACGCCGAAGAATATATTGATTCGCGGAGTACGGTCATTGGCGGGACGCCGGGACAAAGAAAAAGAGAGGGCAGCTTATAAAGCCTGTGCTGAGGCTGTGAATGGTGAATTGACATTGTATCATTTATTGTTTCCTGCAGTAGAAAAGAAGGAAGAAACTGAACATGAAGAATAAGAAAAAAATAGGGTTTATTGCCGGATTTTACCTGATATCTTTTATTGTCACGTTGATTCTGGCCAACTATACTCTGAATTATGATCGAATCCATCCATCAAAAAATCAGGGAGAGACAGCATTGATCAAATTGCATGTAAAGTATAACGG
>JAXJRF010000039.1:0-9714 GCA_036310765.1 Frisingicoccus sp. | reverse complement strand
TTTTGCAACAAAAATTGTACAGCAATCTTCAAACGGTAAAATAGAAGTTTCAAAAGCACCGATCTTTTCAGAAATCTCTACAATATCATTTTTATCAAAGCCAATGACCGGACGGAAAACAGGCAGTGTACATACCGCATTGGTTGCTGCCAGACTGTGGATCGTCTGACTTGCCACCTGTCCGATACTTTCACCTGTAATCAGACCTAACGCACCACTTTCTTTTGCAATACGTTCTGCAATACGCATCATATAACGGCGCATAATGATCGTCAATTCATCATGCGGGCATTTTTCATAAATCGCCAGCTGTATATCTGTAAAATTAATAATATTTAATTTGATCGGGCCGGAATATCTTGCCACGATTCTCGCAAGATCTACGACTTTCTGTTTTGCACGCTCGCTTGTGTATGGTGGTGCATGGAAATACGTTGCTTCAATCGTTACACCACGTTTTGCGATCATATAACCTGCCACCGGACTGTCAATACCGCCGGATAAGAGGAGCATCGCCTTACCATTTGTTCCGATCGGCATACCGCCCGGACCTTTAATGCTCTTTGAATAAATATAGGTCTTTTCGCGGACTTCGATATTTAACAACACGTCCGGTTTGTGTACATCAACGGATAACTCCGGAAAACGGTCCAGTAAATACTCACCAATGCCCGCGTTGATTTCCATCGATTTTTTCGGATAGCGTTTGTCTGCACGTCTGGAATCCACTTTGAAAGTGAAATTTTTGTCTTCATACGCCTTTTCGATGTAATCGCCCACAACTTTTGTCAGATTATCCCACTCAGGATTCTCACAGATCACTACCGGGCAAACCGCCACAATACCAAAAACTCGTGTCAGGGCAGATACAACCTGATCATAGTCATAATCCTCCAGCATATGCACATAAATACGTCCCTGCTGCTTTGTCACTTCAAAGGCTGCACAATCCTTCATGGCATATTTGATCTGACGAATCAATGCATCTTCAAATATATAACGGTTTTTGCCCTTAATGCCAATTTCTCCATATTTGATTAAAAATGCTTTAAACATTATCTTTTTCCTCCCCGTATGAACCTTCGAAGCATTGGCAGCAAAGCTCCAAGTACTTCCAGACATTCTTTCAATTCTTCTTCTGTAGTATCATAACACAGACTGAACCGGATTGTCGCGTCTAAATATTTTTTTTCTGTTCCGATCGCCTGTAATGTCCCACTGATCGCCGGATGATTGGAGGAACAGGCCGAACCTGAAGATACATAAATGCCCCGTTCTTCAAGAGCATGGAGCAATACTTCTGCACGAATGTTCTCGAAGCTGGCACTGACCACGTGAGGTGCCGGTCCCTGATGTAAATTTATATCAGAGACACGATGAGCAAATCCGTTAATCTTAACGCCTTCCATCTCTTCCAATGCACTGACGAACATATCTCTCAGTTCATATAAACGTTTCTGTTTTTCAGAGAAGTTTTCAAAAACACAGCAGACAGCCTCTCCAAGTCCTGCAATACCCGGTACATTTTCCGTTCCGGAACGCATATCTTTCTGCTGTCCACCGCCCAAAATCAAAGGACGGACTTTCACTTTGTCCTTAATATATAAAAATCCGACACCCTTCGGCCCATGAAGTTTATGACCGCTGACAGACAACAAATCGATCTGCCATCTTGTCGGATATATTTCAATCTTTCCAAATCCCTGGATCGCATCCACATGGAATAAAATCTGAGGATTTTTCTTTTTTATCATTGCCCCGATCTCATCCAATGGCTGAATCGTTCCAATCTCATTGTTTACAGCCATGACAGACACAAGAATCGTATCATCCCTGAGAGCTTTCTCTAAAGCATCCAGAGACACAACTCCACGATGATCCACCGGAAGATAGGTCACTTCAAAGCCCTGCTCCTCCAGCCAGATAAATGGATTATAAACCGAAGCATGCTCAATTGAGGTTGTAATCAAATGATTGCCACGCCGTTTATTCGCCATTGCAGCACCGATGATCGCCATGTTGTTGGATTCTGTTCCGCCAGAAGTGAATACAATCTCTTTCACATCCACTTTTAAAACAGAGGCTATTGTCTTTTTGGCTTCTTTCACATACTGTTCCGCCGTAAATCCCTTCATATGGAGAGAAGATGGATTGCCAAAATTCTTCGACATAACCTCGACCATCTTTTCACATACCGACGGATATACACGTGTTGTCGCCGCATTATCAAGATAAATTTCTTTTGTAATGGCACTGTGGCCCAAATTGATTTCCATACTATTCCTCTTCAAATTCAAACATCAAAACAGACAGCATGGTAAGTCCTGCTGTCTCCGTACGAAGGATCCGACGTCCCAATGTCACAGGTAATGCCCCACAGGCCATCGCCTGCTCTACTTCCTGCTCATCAAATCCACCCTCGGGTCCAATGAAAATACCAACCGATTTCTTTCCTTTTAAGCCATGAATGATTTCCCGGGTTTTATTGATTCCCTCGGCTTTTTCATAAGGAATCAGTACACCATCCAGATTGTTTGCATAGGAAAGTGCTTCTGAAAACCCCATCACCGGCTTAACCTCCGGAATGATACCACGGCCGGACTGTTTTGCTCCGCCCTCGGCAATCTGCTGCCATCTTGCAATCTTTTTCGATTCTTTTTTCTCATCCAATTTAACGATGACACGTTTTGTACGGACCGGAATAATCTCATACACGCCCAGTTCCACAGCTTTCTGTATGATCAATTCCATCTTATCTCCTTTTGGAAGTCCCTGAAAGAGATATAACTTTACCGGAAGTTCCACATAGGAATTCCAGGAATTTTCAACACTGAGACGCACTTCATCCCGGTCAATGGACTGGATCTTGCAAAAATAATCCATACCCTCGCCATCGCTTAATGAAAGTTCATCCCCCGGACGCATCCGGAGGACATTTTTTATATGGTTCACATCATTGCCCCGAATGACGGCTTCGCCATCCTGAACCTGTGATCGTGTCACAAAAAATCTTGGCATCTGATTTCTCCATTCTTTCTAAATCAAGCCTTTGCTGTAAAGGATACCCATCCTCCAGAATGTGTGACTTCAAGAATTTCAAAGCCATTTTCTGTCAGTGCAGCCCGCACAGCATCTTCTCGCTCATCGATAATACCGGATGTGATAAATAAGGCACCCGGTTTCATCATTTCCTTAACAACACCGCATAACGGAATAATGATCTCTGCAAAAATATTTGCCAAAACCATATCAAATTTATGTTCACCGACCTGATGACGGAACTCGGCATCAGTGATCACATCTCCCTGAAGCACTGTATAGGTGTTTGGATCAATGCCATTGACTTCAGCATTTTCAAGGGCTGCTTTCACTGCGAGAATGTCCAGATCCGTTGCGGAGGCATTTTTCGCACCAAGAAGCAATGCGATAATGGATAAGATACCGCTTCCGCATCCCACATCCAAAACTTCCTGACCCGGCTGCATGTATTTTTTAAGCTGTGTAATACATAAACGGGTTGTATGATGAGTTCCTGTACCGAAGGCTGTACCTGGATCCAGTTCAACGACCAATGTATCCTCCGGAACATTTTCCACAGTTTCCCATGTCGGTTTAATAATAATATGTTCATCCACATTAAATGGTTTCCAATATTTCTTCCAGTTATTTAACCAGTCGATATCCTCTGTCTGGGTTTTCTCAATGGTAGCTTCACCGATATCCACAAAATCTGCCAGTTCTTTCACTGCTTCAAGAACTTCCTGAAGAGTGGATTCATGATCCTTTTCAGGTTCAATGTAAAAGGATACGTATGCCTTGCCGTCATCTTCATCCAGATCCGGCAATAAATCGATAAACATTTTCTTCTTATCTTCTTCAGACAATGGTACCTTATCTTCAATCTCGATACCTTCAATACCCATCTCAGCCAGTGTATAGCTGATCATATCTACCGCTTCAGTTGTTGTTGCCAAACGATATTTATTCCATTTCATAAATTAAATCCTCATCTTAATCATCCAGATCGTCAAAGGCCTCTTTGACTTTATCAAAAAACTTCTTTTTCTTCTTTGGTTCTTCTGTCTTTTCTCCATCGGATGTCTTATTCGCCTGAGCTGTCTGAGAAACTCCGCCATTCATGGATTCATCGAATTTACGAAGTAATTCTTTCTGCTCATTGTTCAGTTTCTCAGGAACCTGTACAACCAGGGTTACATAGTGATCGCCGCGGATGTTTTTATTCCGGATCGTCGGTACACCTTTGCCTTTCAAGCGGATACGTGTATCCGTCTGTGTTCCCGGTTTAATATTCTGAACCACATCACCATCCACTGTCTTGATGGTAATATCCCCGCCGAGAGCTGCCTGCACAAAGGAAATTGGCATGGTTGAGTAGATATCATATTCCTGACGACGGAAAATTGGATGACGGTCAACACTTACATTGACAAGTAAGTCACCTCTGCCTCCACCGTTTTTGCCCGGTTCTCCCTTACCGCGGATGCGTACGCTCTGTCCATTGTCAATACCTGCCGGAATGGACACTTCAATTGTCTTTTTATTGCGAACATAACCTGTTCCGCTGCAGTCTGGACATTTTTCGCGGATAATCTTACCAGAACCCTGACAGTCCGGACAAGGCTGTACATTTCTCACCATACCGAACATAGACTGCTGTGTGTAGACAACCTGACCTTTTCCGCCACATTTTGTACATGTTTCCGGTTTTGTTCCCGGTTTTGCTCCGGAACCGAAACAATGCGGACATTCATCTTTCATGTTCATCTCGAACTTCTTGTCAACACCAAAGACCGCTTCCATAAAGGAAATACGAACATTGATACGCACGTTGGCACCCTGAGTCGGTCCATTATAGCTCTGGCTGCGGCTGCGTCCGCCGCCAAAGAAATCACCGAATATATCGCCAAAAATATCGCCCATATCATTAAAGTCAAAGCCGCCGAATCCACCGGCGCCGCCGCCCTGTTCAAAAGCTGCATGACCAAACTGATCATACTGTCGACGTTTATCCGCATCACTTAATACGGCATAGGCTTCGGATGCCTCTTTAAATTTTGCTTCTGCTTCTTTATCTCCAGGATTGGTGTCTGGATGGTACTTTTTCGCCAGCTTACGATAAGCTTTCTTTAATTCGTCATCTGTTGCAGATTTTGACACACCCAGAACCTCATAATAATCTCTCTTCGTTTCTGCCATATCCAATCACCTTCTTATATAACGTAGTGAAAGAGGACGCCAAGGAACCGGCAAAATGCCGGTTCCGAGACAACCTCTTCATATACCCAACTCTATATATCTTACACTTCTTTGTAGTCTGCGTCAACTACATCATCAGCCTGATAGCTTGTGTTTGCATTCTGTCCTGCATCCTGCTGTCCTGCTGCAGCACCAGCTGCTTCATACATCTTTGTGAATACACCCTGTGCAGATTCCATTAATCTTTCTTTTGCAGCTTTGATTTCATCAACATCTGCTTCAGACATATTATCAATGCTTGTTTTTTCAAGAAGGGCCTTTAAGCTGTCGATTTCGGCCTGAACTTTTGCTTTGTCATCGGCACTTACTTTGTCGCCAACTTCTTTCAAAGCTTTTTCTGTCTGGAATACCATAGCATCTGCATCGTTTCTAGCTTCAACGCCTTCTTTACGTTTCTTATCCTGAGCTTCGAATTCAGCAGCTTCTCTGACAGCTTTATCGATTTCAGCATCAGACATATTAGAACCAGCTGTGATTGTGATATGCTGTTCTTTTCCTGTTCCTAAATCCTTAGCAGATACATTTACAATACCGTTGGCATCGATATCGAATGTAACTTCGATCTGTGGGATTCCACGTGGAGCTGGAGCGATTCCATCCAACTGGAAACGTCCAAGGCTCTTATTATCTTTTGCAAACTGACGTTCACCCTGTACAACGTTGATATCAACGGCTGTCTGGTTATCAGCTGCTGTGGAGAAGATCTGGCTCTTCTTTGTAGGAATTGTTGTATTTCTTTCGATCAGGTGTGTTGCAATACCACCCATTGTTTCGATAGACAATGTCAATGGTGTTACATCAAGAAGAAGGATATCTCCTGCACCTGCATCGCCGGCAAGTTTACCACCCTGGATGGAAGCACCGATAGCAACACATTCATCCGGGTTCAAAGTCTTGCTTGGCTCTTTACCTGTTAACTGTTTTACTTTATCCTGAACTGCAGGGATACGTGTGGAACCACCAACAAGAAGAACTTTAGAAAGTTCGGATGCTGTGATGCCTGCATCTCTAAGTGCATTCTGTACTGGAATAACTGTTCTTTCAACAAGATCAGATGTTAATTCATCGAATTTCGCACGTGTAAGGTTCATTTCAAAGTGTTTTGCACCTTCAGCTGTTGCTGTGATGAATGGCAGGTTGATGTTTGTATTTGCTGCACTGGAAAGTTCTTTCTTAGCTTTTTCAGCTGCTTCTTTCAAACGCTGCATAGCCATCTTATCACCAGAAAGATCCACACCTTCCTGACGTTTGAATTCATCGATCATGTACTGAGTTAATTTGTTATCAAAATCGTCACCACCAAGGTGGTTATCACCGGAAGTTGCAAGAACTTCGATAACGCCGTCACCGATTTCAATAACAGAAACGTCGAATGTACCACCACCAAGGTCGTATACCATGATCTTCTGTTCGCTTTCATTATCAAGACCGTAAGCAAGAGCTGCTGCTGTAGGCTCGTTGATGATACGTTTAACATCAAGACCTGCAATCTTACCAGCATCTTTTGTTGCCTGTCTCTGAGCATCATTGAAGTAAGCAGGTACTGTAATAACAGCTTCTGTTACTTTTTCACCAAGGTAGCTTTCTGCATCTGCTTTCAGTTTCTGAAGAACCATTGCGGAAATTTCCTGTGGAGAATATCTCTTATCATCGATGTTTACTCTGTAATCAGATCCCATATGTCTTTTAATAGATGAAATTGTTTTATCTGCATTTGTAACTGCCTGACGTTTTGCAGGTTCACCTACAAGACGTTCACCTGTTTTTGTAAATGCAACAACGGATGGTGTTGTTCTTGCACCTTCTGTATTTGCGATAACAACCGGTTTTCCACCTTCCATAACAGCTACACATGAATTTGTTGTTCCTAAGTCAATACCAATAATTTTACTCATGATCTTTTCCTCCTGAAAATCTTCTCTAATCAAAATTTACATTATAAACTGTTTTATTCGGCAACCATTACCATACTGTAACGGATGACCTTTTCTTTATATACATATCCGCGCTGTAATTCCTGGATTACAATGCCGGATTCGTACTCTTCACTCGGTGCCTGCATCACTGCATTATGGAAATCCGGATTGAATTCCACGCCAACAGCTTCGATCGGTGTCACACCAAGATCACTCAATGTTGTCATCAACTGTTTATATACCAGTTCAATTCCCTGAGCAAATGGTGTGTTCTTTTCATCATCTGTCATCGCTGCAAGACCGCGTTCAAAGTTATCAACAATCGGAAGCAATTTCTCGATCACTTCTGATGCTCCGATACCATACATCTGCTGTTTTTCTTTTTCCGTACGTTTACGGAAATTATCAAACTCAGCCATCTGACGCATCAGTCGGTCATTCAGTTCTGCAATCTTCTCATCTTTTTTATCTTTCTTATCTCTGTTAAAGAAACCTTTTTTCTTTTCTTCCTTCTGTCCGGAAGTTTCAGCTCCTTCTGAAGATTCTTCTGCTTCCTCTGCTGAAGTTTCTGCATTCTCTGCTGTTTCTGCTTCAGCCTCTGTTGTATCTATATCTTCTGTCTGAATTTCTTCATCCATCTCTCTTTCATTCATATCTTTTTCCTGTTCTGCCACTTCACATCACCTCTTACTTATTCTTGAAAATATCATCCAACTGGTTCATCATCGTCTGAAGGTTTCCAACCACTTTCTTGTAGTCCATACGTTTTGGTCCGATAATACCAATGGTTCCTTCATACCCATCACCCAGTTCGTATTTTGCAGTCACAATACTGCAATCCTTCATCGTACTCACCGGAGCCTCAGAACCAATATATATCTGAATCGGATTCTTCGTTCCATCCTCCGAATCCTGCTGATCAACGATCAGCTCACCTAATGTCTGTTTCTCTTCCATCATATACAAGAGTTCGCTTGCTTTCTCCCGATCACCCAATTCAGGATATTTCAAAAGATTCGTTGTGCCGCTTGTATAGATTTCCAAATCATCCTCTTCCTGAATCAAAATAGCCACAGCATCGATAATGTTGCTGATGACCTGGCCATAACCTTCGGCCTGAGACTTCATTCGCTGGATCAGTTCCATATTGATCTCCTGCAGATTCAATCCCTGAAGATAAGTGTTCAGCAAAATGTTCAGTTTCGCAACCTCTTCTTCATTAAATGGATCATCCACCTCAATCAGTTTGTTCTTGATCAGATTGCCTTCCAGCATAACAATGACCAGCAACTGATTATCTGTCACGCGGGAGAGCTGAATGAATTTCAGCTTATTCCGTTTATTCTTTGGTGAGGAAATCATCGTAGCATAATTTGTGTTCGCCGCAAGCAGTTTCGCCACATTCTTTAAAAGATGATCCAGCTTATCGGCTCTGTCGAGGATAACCTCTTTCATCTCATCAACTTCTGCGATCTTTTCCTTCATCATATTATCGACATAGAATCGATAACCTTTATCTGAAGGAATTCGTCCTGCCGAAGTATGGGGCTGAATAATGTAACCCAAATCTTCCAAATCGGACATTTCATTACGAATCGTTGCCGAACTCAAATTCAGATCCGTATATTTGGAAATGGTCCGGGAACCTACAGGCTCTCCAGTAATCAAATACGTTTGAATAATACTGTTTAAGATTTTAATTTTTCTCTCATCCAGTTCCACCTGACCACCCCTTTCTGTTTTGTTAGCACTCGTTTAATTGGAGTGCTAATATCTATTAATTAAGATAGCACCCGCATCCGCATTTGTCAATAGTTTCGAAAATATTTTTAAAATTATGCATCCTATGCTATACTACTGAATAATAAAGATTTTGGAGCGTGAGAATTATGTCAATTGATAAGGTCAAAGAATATTTTAGAAATTTCGGAATGGAGGATCAGATTCTGGAATTTGATGTTTCCAGTGCTACGGTAGAATTGGCTGCCCAGGCAGTTGGCTGTGAACCTGCCCGTATCTGCAAATCCCTTTCATTTAAAATTGATGAACGGACCATTTTAATTTTGACCGCAGGCGATGCCAAGGTCGATAATAAAAAGTACAAAACCTTCTTTGGTGCCAAGGCAAAAATGTTAGCCCCGGATGAAGTGATCGAACGCATCGGACATGCCATCGGCGGTGTCTGCCCTTTTGCAGTCAATGAAGGTGTGGAAGTCTATCTGGATGAATCCATGAAACGCTTTGATTATGTATATCCTGCTGCCGGGAGCAGCAATAGTGCCATTAAGCTTACACTGCCTGAACTTGAAAAGTATTCCGGATATAAAGAATGGGTAGACGTATGTAAATTTTAAGATTGTGCTGGTGTATACAGAAAAAGGGGGCTTAGTCATCAAATCCGATGATCAAGCCCCTCCACAATAGTTTAAACTCTCACGAAATCTTTCTATAAATAAATAATATAATTTAATTACAATTATACAGTGCATCATTATAAGAAAGAAGATATACACAATACTGG